>CAZDGT010000333.1:0-6086 GCA_964504905.1 uncultured Bordetella sp.
TAGCCTTCAATGCCCTGCTCCACCAAGTCGAAATAAATCACGCCATCCGTGCAACTGGAGTGCTCTTGAATGATGCCAACCGAGCGCAGATGCTTTTGATAGAGCGGCTGGAAAACCGCCTGAATCTCGGGATCGGCTGCGATTTCAGCCAGCGACCGGTGGCGCATCATGCGGATGATCTTCTGCACCGTTTCCGATCCCTGAGAGCCTTCGATAGTCAGGGTCAGTTTGGTTGCGGGCGTGCCGAGGTCGACGGCCTCCTGGGCATCTTTATACAGGGCGCCATCAATGATATCCGCCCAGTCGACGAGGTCTTTGAGATCCGCCGCATCGTAGCCGAATTTGTCGCGGGCCACGGTGGCGATGTACTTGGTGCAGGAGCGGAAGGTGGGATCGAAAAACTTAAAGCCACTGGTCTCGTGGCGGAAATGCTCGCCATCCTCAGGAGAAAGAAATGCACTTTGGTGATGATCGAACCACCAGGTGAGGCGTGGATCGGTGGAATACTTGAAATCCACAATGGCGTTGATATCGCCGTCGAACATGTCCGGCTCAAACAACTGCGAAGCCTTGTGGGCCAAGCCGGTGAAGGAAAAGTCGGCTCCGGGATAGAATTTCTCTTCCACGAAACGGCTGAAAAAGGCAGCCGAGGCCGCGCCGTCGAAACAGTGATCGTGATAGAGAACTCTCACCCGCATAAGTTAGAGAAATAAATGTGGAGCGGAAAACCTGCTAGTGTCTCGCAAATGAGGGGCATTATGCAAGCGGGCCGGAATGCCGCACCCATTTTGCTATCCTGCTTCCTTGCTGGGCAAGCGCTATGCGAAGACGTTTCTTTGTGGATGAAGTCCGGAACGGGCATGCGGAGATTGCAGGGGACGACGCCCGGCACCTGACGCGAGTGCTGCGTGTCGAAGTGGGTCAGCGTTATGAGATTTCCGACAACAGCAACGTATATCTTGCGGAGATCGAGACCGCGCGCAAGGAACATGTGACCTTCCGGACGCTGGAGAAGCTGCCGGTGATCGGGCCGCCAGTACGGATCGTCCTGTGCGCCGCGATCGTGAAGTTCGACCACTTCGAGTGGATGATCGAGAAAGCGACGGAGTTGGGAGTCTCCAGGATTGTGCCGATGGTCAGCGTCCGCACGGAGCGAGGTCTGGATAAGGCCGCGCCAAAACGCTTAGAACGCTGGCGGCGTATCGGGCTAGAGGCCAGCCAGCAATCCCGGCGCGCACATCTTCCCGAAATTGATGAGCCTATAAAGTGGCGCGAAGCACTGGCAACCCCCGCAGAGCATCGTTACGCGCTGGACGAGATCACAACCCTCCCGCTGCCCGCGGCGTTCCCCGCCGAACGGAGCGCAGAGGAAACCGTCGCATTGCTGATCGGACCTGAGGGCGGGTGGACGGAAGAGGAGCGCTCGGAATTTATCGGCTCCGGATGGGCTCCGGTGTCTCTTGGCCCTTCGATTCTGCGCGCGGAAACCGCCGCTGTGGCGGCAGTGGCAGTAGTAAGCGCAGCGTGGCTGCCGCTGGGGGTTGCTACACTGAAGCATTGATTCAGCGTCTTGTTCTAGAGAACCTCAAGCACCGTCCGGTGCGAACTCTGCTCAGCGCAGTGGCCATTGGAGTTCAAGTCACCATGATTCTCACGCTGGTGGGCGTGAGCGAAGGTGTGCTCGGCGATATCGCGGCACACTCGCGGGGTACGGGAGCCGATATTCTAGTGCGCCCCCCGGGCAGCTCCGTACTGGCGTTTTCCGGCGACATGCCGCAGGGCATTGTCGGACTGGTCCGCAAGGAGCCGCATGTGGTGCAGGCGACGGGCACGAAGGTCCAGTCGGTCGGAAATTTCGATTCCATCACGGGAATCAACCTGGATGAGTTCAATGCCATGAGTGGCGGCTTGCGCTACCTCGAAGGCGGCCCCTTTAACGGTCCTAACGACATGCTGATCGATGACGTCTACGCGGGAGCACACAAGTTGCACGCCGGCGACACCCTGGAGCTCGGCCTCAAGTGGCACGTGGCGGGCGTGGTGCAATCCGGCAAACTCTCGCACATGTTCGCGCCGCTGGAATCGCTGCAGGAAAAGTATTCCGCGAAAGACAAGGTCAGCGTCGTTTATGTGAAGATCGATGACCCGAAGAACTTGGCTGCCGTGATCGATTCGCTGAAGATGAAATTGGAGGATTACAAAGTCTTCTCGCTGGAAGAATTCGTATCGCTCATCTCGGTGGATAGCATTCCCATCCTCAAGCGCTTCACGCGGGTGGTCATCGGCTTGGCGGTAGTGGTTGGCTTCCTGGTGGTGTTCCTGTCGATGTACACGGCGGTTCTGGAACGTACGCGGGAAATCGGCATTCTAAAGGCCTTGGGCGCGTCGCCGGGCTACATCATGACCATTTTGTTACGGGAAACTCTCATGCTGGCCGTGGCGGGAGCGATCGCGGGCATCCTGATGAGCTACGGGACGCAAACCATCCTGCGCATTACCGTGCCCACCATGCCCATGCTGATCACGCATGCCTGGTGGCCGTGGTCAGCACTGATCGCATTGACGGGTTCGATGATTGGTGCGATTTATCCGGGCCTGAAGGCCGCGCGGCAAGACGCCATCGAGGCGCTGGCCTACGACTGATGATTGAAATTCGGGACCTGAAGAAGACCTATCGCGTCGGTGACATTGACGTCCACGCGCTGCGCGGCGTGGATCTGTCTGTCGCGCGTGGCGAATTTCTGGCGGTGGTGGGTCCTAGCGGCTCCGGCAAATCGACGCTGTTCCATATACTGGGCGGTCTGACGCCGCCGACATCGGGCACCATTCACATCGATGGACGCGATCTGCTGGGCATGACGGAAGCCGAACGCACCAACCTGCGCAAGACCGGCGTCGGTTTCGTGTTCCAAAAATATAATCTACTGCCTACCTTAAGCGCCGCCGATAACATCGAAATCGCCCGCGACATCGCTAACAAGAAGGGTCCGCTAGATCCGCAGTTCGAAGAGATTCTTGGACTCCTGGGCCTCAAGGGCCGCCTGCATCATAAGCCGCGTGCGCTCTCGGGCGGCGAGCAACAGCGAGTGGCGATCGCTCGCGCCATCGTCAATCATCCTGCACTTCTACTGGCGGATGAACCCACAGGCAACCTGGACACTGAAAACTCGGATGCTGTGCTGGGGCTGCTGCGCGATCTGAATATCCGACTGGGCCAGACCATCCTGATGATCACGCACAATCCTGAAGCAGCGGCCTACGCGCATCGGATCGTGAAGATGCGAGACGGAAGAGTAGTCGAATAGCGGAATGGCGACGTTTATTCCGGCTCAGGAATAACGGTGCGCTTCCATTTTTTCCCTGCCTGTATCACAGCCGGACCGGGTTTAACTGCTATTTTCATTTCGGTTACGCGGACGCCTCGGAAACTAAAGGCTCCGGCTTTGACGAGGCGCTCGGCTTCGGTACGAGTTCCGGCAAGCCCAGTGCCTAGAATGAATTTTGGAACGTTTAGGCCTTCGGGTCCCGAGGCACCGAAAGGGAATGGCACATCTTCAATATCCGAGGGTTCCGCGCCCTGCCGCACTTCGCGGTTGAAGTCGTCCTGCGCTTGCGCGGCATCGGCGTGGGAATGGAAATCCGCCACGATCCGTCCCGCGAGTTCCATCTTCACGCCCATCGGCTCGCGTTGCTTAAGCGCCGCGATCTCAAGTAGCGACAGATCCGTGAGCAGTTCCCAATACTTCCACATCAGATCGTCACTGATGCCCATCACCTTGCGGAACATCACCTTCGGCGGCTCGGTAATGCCGATGTAATTGTTCTTGGATTTCGACATCTTCTCAACGCCGTCGGTACCTTCGAGCAGCGGTGTTGTCGCGACGATCTGCGGAGGCTGGTTGTAGTCCCGCTGCAACTCGCGACCTACCAGCAGGTTGAACTTTTGATCCGTGCCGCCCAGCTCCACATCGCAGCCGAGCATCACGGAATCGTAGCCCTGCGCCAGCGGGTAGAGAAGCTCATGAACGGAAATCGGCGTGCCGTCCTTCAGGCGGTTGGCAAAATCGTCGCGCTCCAGAATGCGAGCGACTGTATACTTCGAGCACAGCCGGATCATGTCCTCGAACTTGAGTTTGTCGAGCCAGTCGCTGTTGAAGCGGATCTCGGTCTTATTAACGTCAAGAATCTTGAATACCTGGGCCTTGTAGGTCTCCGCGTTGCGATTGATGTCGTCACGCGTCAAGGGAGGCCGCGTGACGTTGCGGCCCGTGGGATCGCCGATCATACCCGTCCCATCGCCGATCAGAAAAATGACGGTGTGCCCCAGGTCCTGAAAATGCTTCATCTTGCGCAAAAGCACGGTGTGGCCCAAGTGCAGATCGGGGGCGGTGGGATCGAAGCCGGCCTTCACGCGCAGCGGCCGCCCCGTCTTCAAGGCTTCCGTCAGGCGCGCCTTCAGATCTTCTTCGCGGATGATTTCCGAGAAGCCCTTCTTGAGATATTCAAGCTGTTCGGCTACGGGAGCAAAGGACACTTTACAATTGTAAACATGAAGGCCCTGGTGCTTATGTCCGCGCTGATCTCAGCCGCCTCCGCGCAGTCCCTCACTGACCGGTTTTTCGACGAATACTATTTCCCATTCAATCCATCGATAGCCACTTACGAAGGCATTCATAAATTCGACGACCAACTGGAGGATTACTCGCAAGCCGGCGTGGCCGCGCGCGTCGCCAAGCTGAAACAGTTCGAGGCCGAATTCGCCAAACTTCCAGCGGAGCCCGATCGCGATCTCGTGCTCTCCACCATTCGCGCGAGTCTGCTGGAATACGAGACGATTCGTAACTGGGAACGCAACCCCGATGTTTATTCGGGCGGGATCTCGAGCAGCGTCTTCACCACCATGAAGAGGACCTTCGCGCCTCCCGATGTGCGCCTGCGTTCGCTGATCGCCCGCGAACGAAAGATGCCGGGGGTGCTGGCGGCGGCACGGGTGAATCTGAAGAATCCGCCAAAGATTTATACCGAGATCGCGATTGAGCAGATTCCTGGAATCATCAGTTTTTTTCAAAAGGACATTCCACTGGCGTTCAAGAGTGTGACGGATCAGAAGCTGCTTGTGGAATTTAGATCCGCTAACGATGCCGTGATCAAGGCTCTCGGCGACTACCAAACGTTTTTGAAAACCAATTTGCTGCCGCGATCGAACGGCGACTTCCGCCTGGGGGCTCAGACCTACGCCAAGAAACTTCTATACGACGAGATGGTGGATATTCCACTCGACCGCCTGCTGGAAATCGGCTACGCCGACCTGCGCGCCAACCAGCAAAGATACCGAGAGACCGCGCTGCTGATCGACAAGACCAAGACTCCTCAGCAGATTCTCGCCGCGGCAGTAAAGGACTACCCGCCGCCGGACCAGTTGCTCGACGCATTTCGCAATACTCTGGGTGGATTGCGGGATTTCATCACCAGCCACAAATTGGTGACGATCCCGTCGCCCGTGCTCCCCATTCTGGAGGAGACTCCGCCGTTTATGCGCGCGACCACGTTCGCTTCCATGGATACGCCGGGCCCCTACGAGACGGTGGCCAAAGAAGCCTTCTTCAATGTGACGATCCCGGAGAAGACCTGGACGCCGCAACGCGTGGAGAGCTTCATGGGCCAGTTCAACCGCGGCACCATCCTTGCCACCGCGATTCACGAAGCCTATCCGGGCCACTATACGCAGTTCCTGTGGATGCCGCGCATTCAATCGCGCGTGCGCAAACTGTTGGGCGCGAGCACCAATGCTGAGGGTTGGGCGCACTACTGCGAACAAATGATGCTGGATGAGGGCTTCTCCAAAGACCCCAAGATGCGCCTGGGACAACTTCAGGATGCGCTCTTGCGCAATGCCCGCTACATCATGGGTATTGAGATGCATACCGGCAAGCGGACTTTCGATCAGTCAGTCGAGTTCTTCCAGAAGGAAGGCTATCAGACGCATGAAGTCGGGCTGGTCGAGACCAAGCGCGGCACTGCCGACGCGACTTATCTCTACTACACGCTGGGTAAGCTGCAAATTCTAAAACTGCGCGCAGACTACA
>CAZDGT010000334.1:0-7933 GCA_964504905.1 uncultured Bordetella sp.
CAAATGTTCAAAAAAACTATGATGCTATTAGCCTTGGCAATCTCTCTCGCGTCGACGGTGGGAGCCATGGTCCCCAGCCAGCAGCTTCCATTGCCCCCGCCTCCTCCGGGCGGCGGCGGAAACATCGTTTCTCAATAGTTACAATCGGACCGGAAACTCACGCGGGACTCGGCGTCGCATCGCACGAATTCCGCGTGAGCTTTGCCGTTCTTTTGCCTTCCCTTCATTCTGCTGCGTGCTAGACTCGAACAACCAATCATGTCCGGCGCGGAGCGGGCTCTCTTCTACCTAAACTTCATCGCGGAAGTAATTCTATTAGGACGGCTCATCCAGTGCCGCCTCCACCAAACCTACCGCTCGCTGTTTTTGTACTGGCTGGTACAAGCGCTTGCCTCACTGATAATATTTCCGATGGACATTTACGGGTACCTCTATCACTACGTGTACTGGGTGGTACAGACCATCTTCGTCCTGATGGCGGTGTTCGTAGTGCAGGATCTCTATAGGATCGCTCTATCGGACCATCCAGCAGTTTCAACTTTCGGAAGAAGAAGCTTGCTCGTCTCGATGAGCTTGGCGGCTGCATTGGCGCTGTCCGGGCTCAGTCTTGATTCGACTCTTCCCCCCGGTCATTACCCGCCCATTCATCGCTTCGCGATCTTTGAACGCAGCATGAATTTTGTAACGTTGGTATTCCTGCTCTTGATCAGCGGTCTGCTGCTCTGGTTTCCGATAAAAGTGCGCCGAAATATCATCGTCTACATATCCGGGTTTGTCGTATTTACCGCAGCGAGAGCGTTCGGAATTCTCTCGGTCAATCTTCTCCCGGAGAAAGCTACTCGCGCACTGAGCACGATCCTTTTGGGCTTCACTCTCTTGAGCCTCATCATTTGGATCATAGGCATCCAGCCAGAAGGGGAACGCGTAATCGCCACGCCTGGGCGTAGGAGCAATCCGGAAACCATGCGGCGTCTGAGCCGTCAGCTGGACGCCATCAATTCTGCCCTGGCGCGATTCGCCAGGCATTAAACCGCACTCGTTCCATGCGAAAGTTATTTGCATTCCGCAAAAATACTCTGTATTCTGATGCTTAATTCTCCGGAGATCTTTACAATGTACTTTGGGCTGCTGTTTGCCTGGTTGGTCACCGTAGGTTCGGTAGCCGGATTGGCCTGGTGGCTAGTCCGGATGATATTGCGGAAGCGTCGTCCTTCCGCTCCATGGAGTATCGAAGATCCTGGCGAATTTTCGCTGGATCGTTACCAGCCAATGTCGCGCCTTCTGGCGGACGAAGATTTGCAATTCCTCAAGGCTCAACCGGGTTATCGTGCCGCGATGGGCGTTCGGTGGAAGCGCGAGCGGCTCCGCATCTTCCGGCTATATCTCGCCGAATTGAAGCAAGACTTTCACAGGCTACATGCGCAAGCCCGGGAACTGGTAGCGCACTCGGAAGCGGATTCCGCGGATCTTATTCATGTGCTGATGAAGCAGCAGATTCGATTCCTGGGGGCCACAACAGCTCTCGAATTCCGCCTGATGCTGCATCAAATCGGAATAGGAAAGATCGACGTCGCGCCATTGCTGAAATTGATTGAAGCGATGCGCGCCGATTTGACGCTGCGCACAACGCCGCACCTGGCATAGGCCGCTAGAGCGCGCGCAGGAGTTTTTTTGCCTCAGTGAAGCCTTCAAATTGCCGTTCGGCGTCTTTGAAGGCACGAGTATGCACGCGCCGGCGAGCCCCGCTATCCTCGGCGGGATAGCGCAAATGCAGCATCTCGTGAAAAAGGACATATTCGACAGCAAGCTTGGGTGTGTCGGGCCGGTCTAGAATCCGGCTCAGCACAATCGCGTTGTGGGATGGATCGTAGTGGCCCAGCAGATTCCTGGAAGCGTATGGGCTCCAACCCAGAATGGGCCTTGCCATCAACCCGTGGAAGTAGCGAAAATTCAGTTCCTCGAATATCTGATACAAGTCATAGCGAACACCCTGTGGCCCATCCACGCGTTTGCGGCCGCGGATCTGCCGCACCAGGTCCAGGCTGCGCCGGATCTCCCGCCGGTTGAGATAACGGCGGTACCGTGCATTGCTCTCCGCAGGCACCGGACGCCGGAAAAGCTTAGTGAGCAAGATTTCGGCCAGAGCCTCCATCACCGTATCCGGCGCGCTCGCGAGTGTATCGGCCAGCCGGATCCGCAGTATTCCCGACTCCAGCCGAATCTGCGCGTTGGCGTTGGCGTAGCGGCGAAATTCAACTTGAATCACTGGAATCGGAGTGCGGGGCCGATACTGCCGGAATACCCGCTGGTAGATTTGCTGCAGAGTTTCAGCGAGGGGAGCGGCGTCTACCTCCGCGGTTAAAATTGCGGCGCACTCGACTTGCATTTCTTCCCGAATGTAACATAGCTTAAGTAGGCCGCAACGCGAGGACTCATACTCGCGGGTTCCATCTCATTGCAAGGAGAGCGTATTTGCCTGGAGCTAAGATCAGCGCGCTCGGCTGCTATGTGCCGCCGGGAGTTCTGACCAATCAAGACCTGGAAAAAATGGTGGACACCACCGACCAATGGATTTTGGAGCGCACCGGGATCAGCGAGCGCCACATTGCCGCGCCTGATGTAGCCACCTCCGACATGGCCGTTGAAGCGGCGCGTTGTGTCCTGCAGCTCCGCGGCATCGAAGCCAGCGAAGTCGAGGCGATCATCGTCTGTACCGTCACCCCTGACATGATGTTTCCCTCCACCGCGTGCCTGGTGCAGGATCGCCTGGGGGCGAAGGGTGCATGGGGCTTCGATTTGGTGGCCGCCTGTTCGGGCTTTCTGTATGGGCTGACCACAGCGGCACATCTGGTCATGGCTGGTGCGCACAAGAAAGTGTTGGTGATCGGCGCGGATACGATGTCGCGGATCATCGACTATACCGACCGCAGCACCTGCATTCTATTTGGAGATGCGGCGGGCGCGATGCTGATCGAATCCGCTGAACCAGGGGAAGGCTTCATCGGTTTTCTCAACGAAGTGGATGGTTCTGGCGGCGACTTTCTGAAGATGCCTGCAGGCGGCAGCCGCATGCCCGCCAGCGCCGAGAGTGTCGAACAGCGGCAGCACTACGTCAAGCAGGAAGGGCAGCAGGTGTTCAAGTTCGCCGTCCGCAAAATGTATGACACTTGCAAGACTCTGCTCGACCGGCACGGCATGACCGCAAAGGACGTCAAGGTTCTGGTGGCGCATCAAGCCAATCGGCGCATCATCTTGGCCACCGCCGAACGGTTGGGAATGTCTGAAGACCAAGTGATTATTAACATTGGCCGCTACGGGAACACCACGGCAGCAACTGTCCCGTTGGCGACTCGGGATGCGGTCGAGGGTGGGCGGTTGAAGAAAGGCGATATCGTGCTCTTCGCGGCGGTGGGCGCCGGATTCACCGTGGGTGCCAGCCTATGGCGCTGGGAATACTAGTGGTTTGCCAGTGGAATTTCGCGCGGCCCGTCGTCCAGGCCAATGATCCGCACCGCTCGTGGTCTTACTGGCGACTCTTTTGCGTCTACCGGTTCCGCTTTGGGCGGCGCGGGAGGACGCATTTGTTCGGCCAGTGCTTGCGGAGACACCTGTAGTTTGAGCCTGACGGATTGCCCATCCTCAATTACATTCAGTCCGTGCAGGAGCGCGTGAAAGCTGGGAACCGCCTGGCGAAAGTATTCGGCGCTGAGCGAGGCGTCCTCCGGCGTAGCCATGTCGTACCGAACATCCAGCAGCAGACCGCGCCGTGCGCTCACGCCACCGTCAAAGTCTCCGCTTTCGAGGGGCACTGGCACAAACACACTCACTAAGGGATCGGGCAGGGCAGTTGCGGAAATCCACAGGTCGAAGCTGGCCGCCAGGCGCGTACCCCGCGTCAGGAGCGGCGAATACTGACGGCCGGTGGTCATCAGTCCACGATCGATAGCGGCTTCAAGCGTGTCCTTATACCCAATCAGCAGGAGGGTATCGCTGACTTGAGCCACGCTTCGTTTGTCTCTACCAGGAGCGATCCACAACCGTACACCGTCGTATTCCACAGGTCTCATACCTAATCCGGCGGCTTGCAACGCCACGGTCGCTGCCGGAAAGGATCCACTAGCAATACCTAGAAGATCCGGACCCGCCAGAAGCACTTCCCGCGCGCTTCGCAAACATTCCAGATCGGGAAAACCGAGCCGTCCGCTACTCGAAAGCTCTGAACCCACAGCGTCGGCCAGAAACGATTCACGCAACTGTTGCCACTCAATGCCCACCAGCGCCGTGGCATCTGCGTCGACATAACTCCACGCACGTGGAAAAGACTGACCCATAACCAGTGACGCAGTCGCTAAAAGGATCGAGACAATTCGCACGGTAGAATAATCGGCTGAAACCTTGCCGCTTGTTAGAATCGAGAAAGTTTTACCGCATCAAAGACTTCGGTTGATCGCGAACTCACTGATACCACGAAGCTTGACCATGGCACGCTAATTGCTTCCGCCAATGCGATGCAAGGTAACGTTTACGCTGAGGCATTTCAAACTGGATTTGGCGCCACCCGCCGTTTTCTTATTTCGCGCGGTGCCGCAATCGAAGATGCCGAAGAAATTGCCCAAGCGGCTTGGGCCCGGGGCTGGGAATATCGCGAGCAGCTGCGCGACCCAGGTCTGGTAAGTTACTGGGTGAACTCTATCGCCCGTAATCTATACCGCGCGCGCTTTCGCGCTACGGTTCCCGTGCCGCTCGAGCACGTCCACGAGCCTTCTTACGCTTTCGATACCAGCTCTATTGATTTGCGACGGCTTTTGGAAGCTTGCTCCAACCGTGATCGCGCTCTGCTGGAATCCACGCTGCAAGGCTATACGGCTGAAGAAATTTCGCGCAGCGCAGGAATCAGTTCCACGGGCATTCGCGTGCGATTGCTGCGGGCCCGGCAATCTCTGCGTCAAAAACTGACAGCCGCCGCGGCGTAAATTGTTCTTGATTTCATTTATCATGTGACGAAGAAGCCTTCGTCAGCATGGGAATGGAAGTCATCCTGGAACTCCGCGGTGTCTCGAAGGAATTCGGGGTGCATCGTGCCGTGCAGGATGTCTCACTTCAAATCGAGCGCGGGGCATTCTTTTCACTCCTCGGGCCGTCGGGCTGCGGAAAGACGACCACGCTTCGCCTGGTGGCCGGTTTTGAAGCACCCACATCCGGTGAAGTGTGGCTGAACGGTGCCCGCATCGACGAACTGCCGCCCTTCCGCCGCAACGTCAACACGGTTTTTCAGAGCTATGCGCTCTTCCCGCACCTGACCGTTCGCGGGAACGTCGAGTTTGGATTGCAGCACCATCCCGCTTCTGATGCGGCCCAGCGTGTCAATGCAGTGTTGGCGCAGCTTCAACTTACCGGGAAGGAATCGCGCAAGCCGTCTCAACTTTCCGGTGGTGAGCGCCAGCGGGTGGCATTAGCGCGAGCATTGGTGCTGGCGCCGGACGTGCTCCTGCTGGACGAGCCTCTCTCTGCGCTCGATCCACAGCTCCGAAAGCAGGTGCGCGCCGAACTCAAGGATCTGCAGCGGCGCACCGGTGTCACCTTCCTGTTCGTAACCCACGACCAAGAGGAAGCGCTGGCGTTATCCGATCATATTGCCATCATGGATGCCGGGCAGGTTGTGCAGACGGGATCGCCACAGGAACTTTACCAGAGACCACGGTCGCGCTTCGTTGCATCGTTCCTCGGGGAGATGAATTGGGTGAATGGTTTCGGAATCCGCCCCGAGTGCGTGCGTCTGTCGCGGACTCCGGACTCGAACGGGCGCCGCGGAGTCATTGCCCATATGACTTTCCTGGGATCCCACCAAATCCTTTCGATTCGCCTGGAGGGTGGGGAAGTGATCACGGCGCAGACCCCGGCAGGTCAGGTGTATGACGCAGGAGAAGCAGTCCACATCGCTTGGGACTCGGCGGATGAATTGCGGTTTCCTTCATGATTCGACTGCGCAGCATCTTCCTGGCGCCTTCGGCTGTGCTGCTGCTGGCTACCATGGCGGTGCCGTTGGTCATCATTTTTGTATACAGCGTGCTCAGCAGGGGGGCTTACGGGGGTGTGGAACTCCCCTGGCGCTTGGAGAACTATAGCCGCCTACTGGATCTCTTGTATGGAGGAATTTTCGCGCGGTCTTTCGTACTTGCTGGCGTGGCCACGGTCCTATGTATCGCGCTCGGATTCCCACTGGCGCTGTTTATCGCGCAATCTGGAGTACGCAAGAATCTGTACTTGAGCCTGGTCATTCTGCCATTCTGGACCAGCTTCTTAATCCGCCTGTACGCCTGGATGTTTCTGCTGCGCGATACGGGCTTGATCAACACTGCACTGCAGTCGCTGGGATTGATCCGCCAGCCGCTGCCGCTGCTCTATAACAGCGGGGCAGTGGTGCTCGGTTTGGTCTACGGCTTTCTGCCGTTTGCCGTCCTCCCGCTCTACGCCACGCTGGAGCGCCTCGACAAGAGTCTGCTCGAAGCCGCTGCGGATTTGGGTGCGCGACCGCTCGCGGTACTCACCAGAGTCACGCTGCCGCTGTGCGCTCCCGGCATTGGCGCGGCGGCGATCCTGGTTTTCGTTCCATGCCTGGGTACCTATATCACATCGGATCTCTTGGGAGGCAGCAAGACCATTCTCATCGGCAACCTGGTTCAGAACCAATTCACCACCGCGCGCGACTGGCCGTTTGGCGCGGCTATTTCCATCGTCTTGATGGCGATCGCAATGCTGCTATTGTTTGCGGTCCGGCGGCGCGGCGAGGAGTTGCTGTGAAGCGCGGGCTAGCCGTCTACGCCATCGCCGCTTATGCCTTTTTGCACGTTCCGCTGCTCATCCTGGCGATTTTCAGCGTCAACGCCTCTCGCTTTACCGCGTGGCAGGGATTTTCTCTTTATTGGTATGGAGCGATGCTCGGCGATCGCGATCTTCTGGAATCGGCTGCGAACAGCCTTGTGATCGCCCTGATTTCCACCCTCCTCGCCACTGTTGCGGGCACACTGGCCGCCTACGCACTTTGGAAGCGAGCTTCGAACTGGCTGGCGGGCGGATTGTATCTATCGCTGGTGACGCCAGAGATTGTAACTGGCGTGTCACTGCTCGCGCTCTTCCAGTGGGCTTTCCGTTATGTCGATTTGCGCCTGGGAATGCATACGGTAATCCTCGCGCACGTATCGTTTTCGATCGCTTACGTCGTGGTCGTAGTCCTGGCGCGGTTGCGTGGATTCGATCCGTCTCTCGAAGAGGCGGCTCTGGATTTGGGCGCCACCGAATTCGGGGCCTTCCGGCGCGTGACGCTGCCGTTCCTGGCGCCCGCCATTGCCGCCGCCGCGATGCTCGCGTTCACAATATCCATTGACGACTATGTGATCACCAGCTTGGTCGCCGGGGTCGACTCTCAAACTTTGCCGATGGTAATCTACGCGATGGCGCGGCGCGGCGTGAATCCCGTGCTCAATGCGGTTTCGACAACAGTTGTGCTGCTGCTGGGCACGCTCGTGTTGTTATCGGAAAGGTTGCGGCGGGCATGAAGCGGCGCACGTTTTTGACCGGAAGCCTGGCCACTGCCGCCTGTGGACGCGGACCGCGCCTCAACGTCTTCAACTGGTCGGACTACATCGCGCCCGAGACTGTCCCCCAATTCGAACGTGAGTTTGGCCTTCGTATTCACTACGGAACTTACGAAAGCAATCAGGAGATGCTGGCCCAAGTGATGAGTGGCAATTCCGGCTGGGACGTTATCTTCCCCTCGGGAGATTTCATCGAGCCGCTGCGCTCGCTGAAGTTACTAGCACCCCTCGATCACGCGTTGCTGCCGAATGTGAGCAACCTGGCCCCGGAATTCCAGCGCCCTCCGTGGGATCCCGATCTTCGCTGGTGCATCCCCTACATGCACGGAGTGACGGGA
>CAZDGT010000335.1:0-3352 GCA_964504905.1 uncultured Bordetella sp.
TCGGTGACATCGCGCGCGGCGGCGAACACGCCTTGCAACTTCCGGTCGCGGTCGTGAAAGGTGGTTGCATTGTAAGAGACTACGGTCTCCTTGCCATCCCGCGTTCGCGCGGTGAGTTCATAGTCGGTGACTTTGCTTCCGCTCAATACGCGCTTGATTCCCGCCTCGGCCCGGTCGGGATCGGTGAAGTAATTCTTGAATGGCGCGCCGATCAGCTCGTCGCGCGTGCAGCCGGTAAGCGCCTCCATCTGCTGGTTGACGTCGGTGATAATGCCGCGCGGATCGGTGGTCATCAGCGCATCAATGCTGGATTCGATCAGAGAGCGCGTATAAAATTGCTGGTCACGCAGACGCTGGTCGAGCTGCTCCTGCTCCGCTTCCACCTGTTTGCGCGCGGTGTTGTCGGTGCCGATCAAGAGATAACCGATGATGCCGCCGTGGGCGTCGCGCAAGGCGGTTACCGATACCACCGCCGGGAAGCGACTGCCATCTTTACGGATGTAGGTCAGCTCATAGATGTCTTCGATGCCGCGGGAGGCCTTGAACGCCAGTGCGCCGAAGCCGGGCGTAATGGGAGTCGACAGCTCATGGCTGAGTGCTTTGGCGCGCGCGATGACTTCCTGCGGATCGGAAATGTCGGCGGGCGTGATCTTGTCCACCACTTCGCTCGCGGTGTAGCCCAGCATCCGTTCGGCGCCTACGTTGAATAGCTGAATGACTCCCTTCTCGTCGGTGGCGATGCTGGAGAAGTTTTCGCTGTTGAAGATCGCGCTTTGCAGGGCGCCGGCCTTGAGCAGTGCCTCTTCCGCCTGCTTGCGCGCGGTGTTGTCGGTGCCGATCAAGAGATAGCCGATGATCCCGCCTAAATCGTCGCGCAGGGCCGTAACCGATACCACTGCCGGAAAGCGGCTGCCATCCTTACGGATATAGGTCAGCTCATAAATATCTTCGATACCGCGCGAGGCCTTGAATACCAGGGCCTCGAAGCCCGGTGTAATCGGAGTGGCCAGCTCCACGCTCAAGGCCTTGGCGCGTGCAATCACTTCCTGGGGATCGGAGATATCGGCGGGGGTGATCTTGTCCACAACCTCGCTGGCTGCGTAGCCCAGCATACGTTCGGCGCCTACGTTGAATAGCTGAATCACGCCCTTCTCGTCGGTGGCGATGCTCGAGAAATTCGCGCTGTTGAAAATCGCGTTCTGGAGGGCGCCCGTCTTTAGGAGGGCGGCTTCGCGCCGGACTTCCGTAACAACATCCACTGATGTGGAGAATTCGTCGGAACTGACAGGTTCATGAGGTTGTGCAGGCATGCCTCATTGCTAGCGCACGTCAGTAGCCACGAGCCTGGCCCTCAGTGGGGTATCTGGCTGGTCACCTGGCCGCCCCGATGACCGTATTTCGTCACCTGACCCCTCGCCGTCAGGCCTCTAAAACCACGCTAGAGGCGAGCGCCGTTTTTGAGAATCGACGTTCGTGTGATCTGAGCAATGGTGGGTGTACCACACTGGCGCATGGTAAGGGTAAGCTCGGCGCGCAGAATATCGAGCACGCGCTCGACTCCCTCTTGGCCGAAGGACGAAAGACCATAGATGTAGGCCCGGCCTATGCCCACGGCTCGTGCGCCGATCGCCAGCGCTTTGTAAATATCGGTGCCGCGACGGAATCCGCCATCGACGAAGACGGGGAACTGCGGGCCCACGGCATCCACGACTTCTGGAAGTATATCGATCGTTCCGCGTCCGGTTTCCGTAGCGCGGCCCCCGTGGTTAGAAACGATCACGGCATCGACGCCACTCTCGCGCGCGAGCCGCGCGTCCTCGCCCATATCAATACCTTTGAGAACCAGCTTCATCTTGGTCAATTTTTTTAGACGGTCAACGTATGCCCATGTGGCTTGCGGTGGATTCATCTCCCCGGAAAGTCCGTTGAGCATCGGTTTGCCCGTCATATTCTGCGTGTTGGCGCCGGCAGCCGGGGAACTGGAGTGACAGGACACACAAACTCGCGTGTCCTGCCGCGCGAAGCGCGACGCTGTTTCCGTATTTCGCCCCGCTAGAAGATCGATGGTCCAGACCAACACGGGACAACCCGCGGCCTCCACGCGCTTCACCAACTTCTCGGTCTCGGCCCAGGTGGGGGGCATGTAGAGCTGATACCAGGGGGGCGTCCCCAGGGCTTTGGCGACGTCCTCCACCGGAATGGAGGTGGTTGTCGATAGCATCTGCATCGCCTTCTTGGCCTTGGCGGCTCGGGCCGTCGCCAACTCGCCTTCCGGGTGAAAC
Organism: uncultured Bordetella sp.; assembly: GCA_964504905.1. GTDB lineage: Bacteria > Acidobacteriota > Terriglobia > Bryobacterales > Bryobacteraceae > Palsa-187. The sequence continues at coordinate 2,283 of CAZDGT010000335.1, forward strand.
GCTCTCTGGCTGCCCACCGCGCTGCAATAAATAGGCATGTCCCAGGTGGTGCCGAATACATCCGTCTTCAGGTCGGCTGTAGATACGTCGACCAGCCGCCGTGCGCGGAGCTGGTAATGCTGGAAAGCCTCGCGGTTCATCCGGAGAGTCACGTCGTCATCTACTCCGGTGGCCATGTAGCCCCAATGCGCCGGGGGAAGTGCCTTTCGCGTCAGCGGCTCGAAGTCCATCACGCTGATCACGTCCTTAGCGGACGCGGGGGCGGTGTCTTGAGCAATGGCTTGAGCCATGAGCGGACTAGCGGCAAGGAAGCGCAAAAATTCGCGGCGGGCTGAGAAACGATGGCTCATGGCCGAAGATTATACTACAAGGTGCATCGGTCGCCCTTGACACCAGGAAGTGCTCAAGATAAAGTCGCTTTTCGCGACGCAGTGAGGAGAACAAGCATGTTTCGAGGAACGGGGAAAGTCGTATTCGCAGCCGGATTGCTGAGTGTGGCCCTCTTCGGCCAGGCGCGATTCAAAGACACTGAGTGGCCCACACACGGGGCAGATCTTGCCGGGTCGCGCTACCGGCCGCTGGATCAGATCAACGCGTCGAACTTCAGCAAACTTGAAATCGCCTGGCGTTTCCGGACCGATAGCATCGGTAATCGCCCTGAGTTCAAGCTGGAAGGGACGCCGCTGATGATCAACGGCGTGCTGTACGCTACTGCGGGGTCGCGTCGCGCGGCTATCGCGCTTGATGCGGCCACCGGCGAGTTGTTGTGGGTACACGGCGAGCACGAAGGCGCGCGGGGCGCCGCCGCTCCCCGGCAACTTTCAGGGCGCGGACTCGCCTACTGGACCGACGGTAAAGAAGAACGCATTCTTTACGTGACCCCCGGTTACCGTCTCGTCTGCCTGGACGCCAAAACGGGTGGGCTGGTCAAGACTTTCGGTAAAGACGGAATCGTCGATCTCAAACTCGAGGCCGATCAAAACATCGATCTCGTCAATGGCGAGATCGGACTGCAGTCAGCGCCCGTAGTCGCGAAGGACACCATCATCATCGGTGCCTCGTTCCGCGAG
>CAZDGT010000336.1:0-8629 GCA_964504905.1 uncultured Bordetella sp.
ATTATTGGGAGGATTATCCGCGGCAGCAACTTCGCATCCCAGGCTTGCGAAGAACAGAGGAATATCGCCGTCACCACAGCCGAAGTCAATTACCGGTCCGGCTTGGAAGGCTCTTTGGAAATCATCGAAATGGCCGCGGAAAAAAGGCGCCATGTGATCGATGGATGCCATGCTGTCATAGGGATACCAAGTCAATTGGAGCGGGAGCGGCTCTTTCTTGGCCTCGGCAAGTAGCTTTGTGAACTCCGTGCGGCGCATGAGGATCTCTTGAGCGCTTACGGGCCCACGGATTGCAGGAGAATTCCCTTTCATCTAGTCCAATCTTGGGCCAAGCCCCAGTGCCCGCCCAAGCCGCAGCCAACGCGATCCAGCGGCGAGGCGCATCTGGTTCTCGAGAGTACTCACTCTGCACTCGAGTGCCGCTTTCTCAGCGTGAAGATGCGCGATCCGTGTGTCTAGGTCTGAGTTAGAAGCGAACTGTTTCTCCGCCTTGGGAACAGGTTCCTGTTCCGTCGCGGGATTCGCGACCGGCAGTTTTGGAAATGGTTCCTTACGGGCAACCAGCGGGAGGCTCCACGGCCCCGGAAAGTAAATACCGTATTGCGCCACGGGATCGGACTGCACAAAAACTTCAGCAAATCCCGCGGCTCGCAGGCGGCGTTCCAAATCCGATATAGCGAACAGACGCATCACCAGGGTCATCCCAATGCCGCCGTGAAATTCGAGGTTCTCGCGAATCTCAAGAGTCTTGTCCTTCTTCCTGTTGATCAATACATGCTCGCCGCCCAGCTCAACAATGGAATATTGATGCAAATCGGGATAGTACTCGACAGTCTCGTCTGTAACGTGCGTAGACGGGACCGTGATACACAGGAATCCATTGGGCTTCAGCAACCGGAAAGCTTCCTCCAGCGCGCGATCAATCGGCGGGGCGACGTGCTCGAAGACATCGCTCGAAAGAATGAAATCGTAAGTCCCGTATTGGTCGGGGTGCTCCTGCGTGATGTCGAGATACGGTTGGCGGTCGTAAAAAGTGTTGGTGTAGTCGACTTTTTCCGCAAGCGGAGTCGCGTAGAGCAAAGCATCGCTCAGTCCGAATCCCCTCACCTGTTTGTTTTGAGGAAAGTCCCGAAGGAATCGTGCCGCGCCAAATAATTCGAGCGAAAGCAAATAGATCAACGCTCGCATGCGCACATTCGACCCGCAACCCGTGCAAGTGGGCTGTTCCCATGGCACTTCGTCAATGGCTATCGGAGTGCCGCAGATATTGCAGGTGAACGAAATCATTTGCAGAATGGGTCATTGAACAGGGTAGCGCACTTGTGCAAAGCCGATATCATGGATATAGAAGGCATGGCTGCTACTCCCCCCAGAAGAACGATTACACTGCTGCGTGTGATGATCAGTGCGGTGCTGGTGGCCTTTGCCGTGCTTGTTGCGCAATACAAAAAATCGCAACCGCCTGCCAAGTCGAGTATCTCCCTGCCGTTGAAACCTTTCCTGACGGATGCGCCCTCTTCGGAAGGGACGAACCGTTTCGCCTGGGTACCCGCGTATCCCGGCGCGGCGCTTCAAAATATCACCACCAAGCAAAGCCATGACCAATTGAGCTACGGGTTCAGTTTTCGCACGGAGGACGACTTCAAACATGTACTCTCCTTCTATCGCGACGGCCTGCAAGGGGCTGGCTTCCAAGTGCAGGTCACGGATTCGCGCGAAACCGGAGGGGACCTTCACGCCGAAGCTGATGGCGGCAGGCGAGTCTTCGACGTGATCGCGGCGAAGGTATTGCAAGGCTCTGGTACCGAAGTCGGCGCGACCGCGGTACAGCGATGAAAGCGCCTGTCAAGCGCAAGCCGGAAGTGAAGAGTCCGGCGGGCCATTGGCCGCAATTGCACGCAGCCATCGAGGCGGGCGCGGACGGCGTTTACTTCGGCCTGAAACATTTCACCGCACGGGCCAAGGCGGGCTTCGGGATGGCCGAGTTGCCGGAGGCTCTGCGCACGCTGCATGCCCGAGGCGTAAGCGGCTATGTAACCTTCAACACGCTGCTCTTTGAGCATGAACTAACGGAAGCCGCGCGCGTCATTGCCGCCATTGCGGAGGCGGGCGCCGACGGCTTGATCGTGCAGGATTTAACGGCGGTGCAGCTGGCGCGCGAGATCGCTCCACACTTGAAGCTCCACGGGAGCACGCAAATGAGCATCACGGATGCCCGCGGCGTGGAACTGGCGCGAAGCCTGGGCGTCAATCGCGTGACGCTGGCGCGTGAGCTATCCATGGACGAAATCCGTGCCATTGCTTCTGCAACCGAGTGCGATCTGGAAATCTTCGTGCATGGAGCGCTGTGCGTGGCATACTCCGGCCAATGCTTTTCGTCGGAAGCTTGGGGTGGCAGAAGCGCCAACCGCGGGCAATGCGCGCAGGCCTGCCGCCTGCCTTACGAACTGTTGGTAGACGGACGAATCGAGCCACTGGATGACGCGCGCTATTTACTTTCACCCGGTGATCTTTACGCCCTGCGCCAGATTCCAGAAATCGTCGCTGCAGGTATCGCGGCGCTCAAGATAGAAGGCCGCTACAAGGACGCGGAGTACGTCGCGTTGACGACCCGGGCCTACCGAAAGGCGGTGGATGAGGCCTGGACCGGACGTCCGCTTAGCGTCAGTGCGCAGGAAGAGCTACAACTGGAACAGGTCTATTCGCGCGGGCTTGGTCCGTTCTTCCTAACCGGTACTAATCACCAGACAGTCGTCGAAGGTCGCGCTCCACGGCACCGCGGAGTGGAATTAGGGCGTGTCACGCGGGTCGAGGCAGATCGCCTCCTGGTGGAACCCAGTGCGGCACATCAGATCGCGCCACTCAAACCCGGCGACGGCGTAGTATTCGATGCCGCGGATTGGCGCAGTCCCGAAGAGCCGGAAGAGGGCGGCCGCGTGTTCGGTGTGCGAAGCGAACTGAACGGCGATCTAGAGCTTCAATTCGGTAACGGTGAGATCCGTTTTGATCGCATTCATGCCGGAGACTTGATATGGCGGACGCATGATCCCGAAATCGACCGCATCGCGCGCCCGTTCCTCGACACCGCTATTCCCGTTGCAAGGCAACGCGTGAATGTTGCCGTCGAAGCGCACGAAGGCGCCCCCCTACGTTCCGTGTGGTCACTCGAAGGGCGGCCGGAGATCGCCGTCGCAGTTGAGTCATCCGCAATCTTGGGCCCGGCCCAAAACCGAGGCCTGACAATGGACTCTTTGCGCGAACAGTTCGGACGTCTGGGCAATACCACGTATGAACTCGCAGAAGTGACGTTAGACGATCAATCGCCGCTCTTCGCCCCCGTATCTGTGCTGAATCAAATGCGGCGACAGGCAGTGGATAAGCTGCAAGTGGCACAAGCGTACAGGCCGCCGGTAGAAATTCGGAATCCCGCGGCAGCCCTGGAAAAGTTCGCTCCCGCCACACGAGCAAAAGAAGCGAATGCAGCTCCGCAACTCCACGTGCTGGTCCGCACGCCGGAGCAACTCGCGGCTGCGTTGTCACTCAGCCCTCCCCCGGCTAGCATCACGCTGGACTATTTGGATCTCTACGGGTTGCGGCCCTCCATCGAGCGCGTTAAGGCCAGCGGTATCCCGGCGCGCGTTGCCAGTCCCCGGGTACTAAAGCCAGGCGAGGCACGAATCCTGGATTTTCTTACGAGCCTGGATTCCCCCATTCTGGTTCGTCCGGCGGGCTTAGTTTACGCGCTACGCGAACGTGGCCACGCGCCGCTGATCGGCGACTTCAGTTTGAACATATCCAACTCCATCAGCGCGGAATTGTTTCTGGATCTGGGCTTGGAACGGCTCACGCCGGCGCACGATCTGAACGCTGCGCAAGTGGCGAGCCTGGCGCTTGGCATTGGCGCCGGGAACATAGAGGCCATCGCCTATCAACACTTGCCCGTGTTTCATACCGAGCACTGTGTCTTCTGCCGTTTCCTATCGAAGGGAACCAGCTATCGCGATTGCGGACGGCCCTGCGAAAAGCACCATGTCGAACTCAAGGACGCGAAGGGCCGGGCGCATCCAGTGCTCGCCGACGTTGGTTGCCGCAATACGGTATTCGGCGCGGAGGCCCAAGAGGCTAGCGCACACCTGGACGCCTGGAGGCAAGCTGGCATACGCCACTTCCGCCTGGAATTCGTCCATGAATCCGGCGAAGAGGTGCGCCAGGTCTACTGCGCCTTCGACTCTGTGCTCTGCGGACGCGAGACTACACGGGAGTTGGCCGCGGCGCTTCGCCGCATCGCCCCTCAGGGAACTACCGAAGGCAGCCTGTTCGTTCCCGGCGACTATCTGAAACTGCCAGTACTGCAATAGGCCCCCTCCCCCGCTATCCGCCACAAGAGCGTATAATCGACGTCATAGTCAAGGAGGCATCATGCGACCTTGGGGATACGCCGCATTTGCACTCAGCGTCTTTACAAGCTTATTGGCTGGCGCCGCAAGCGCGCAGAACAAAGGGCCCGTGGCTAACCCGCCGGCCGCCAGCGGCAGCACGGGGCGGCGGCCAAGCCCTACGGTTACGGACAACAATGGCTTGGGCCAGCGTCCTATTTTCATCTCCGGTACCGTCGTGCTGAGCGATGGCACTCCCCTGATCGACCGCGCCAAGATTGAGCGAGTCTGCAACGGGACGCCACGGACAGAGACCTATACCGACAAGAAAGGACGGTTCAGCTTTGAGGTCGGTCACAGTATGGAGATGCCTGACGCCAGCGTCGGGTCCGATTTTAACGCTGGCCGAGGTGCTTCGCCCTTTGGCAATATGGGCAGTAACAGCGGCACCCTGGGACGCATGAGTTCCACGGAACAACCGCTATTGGGTTGTGAGCTAAGAGCGGAGCTGCCCGGTTTTCGTTCCGATATCCTTCAGCTCAACCACATTCGCTACATGGACAACCCCGAGGTGGGCACTATTGTTCTGCACCGGTTAGGGAATGTCGAGGGATTGACCATCAGCGTGGTGTCCGCGCTAGCGCCGAAAGAAGCGCGCAAGTTTTACGAAAAGGGTTTAGAAGCGGTCTCCAAACACAAGCCGGAAGAAGCCGAGAAGTATTTCGAAAAGGCTGTGGAACTCTATCCAAAATATTCGGTAGCCTGGTTCGAAACAGGGAAGGTTTACGAGCAAAGCGGCCGTGCCGAAGACGCGCGCAAGGCCTACCAGCAGGCGATCTCCGCCGAGCCCAAATTCATCCAGCCGCAGGAGAGACTGGCGTGGATGGCGCTGAGTGAGTCGAAGTGGCAGGAGCTTGTGGATGTTACCGCTCAATGGTTGCGGTTGGATGCGCTGAATTCGCCCAGTGCCTACTATTTGAGCAGCATCGGCAACCTGCAGACGAAGCATTTTGATGTCGCGGAAAAGAATGCGCGCGAAGCGGTTCGCCTGGATCCAGGCAAGAAGAACATGCGGACGCGCTACATATTAGGTCTGGCCTTGGCGCAGAATCACGATTATGCGGCATCGGCGGAAGCAATTCGTACTTACCTGAAATCCGCTCCGGATACGAAAGACAGCGACGTGATCCGCAAGCAGCTCGAACAAATCGAAGAGGCAGCACGGGAAACGGCGCAGGCCAAGCCGGAGTAGGGCCGCGCTACACTGGAGGCATGAGGCCGCTCCTGCTGCTGGTACTGGCGGCCGTAACACTCCCGGCCGGCGACGCTGTGTCGGAGCGAGTGTCCAATAAGCTGGACCGCATCGAATCCGGTCAAGTCCGCCCCGGTTCGGTCATCATCTTCACCCCATCGGAATTGAATGCCTGGGCCAAGAAGCGTGTGCCGGAGATGTACCAAGGCGTTCGCGATCCCAGTGTGCAACTCGGCGTTGGCACAGCTACGGGTTCGGCCTTCGTCGACTTTCTCAAGATGCGCCAAAATGAGGGTCTGGCTACCAATTCCCTGGTTGCCAAGCTGATCGAAGGCGAGCGGCCGCTCAAAGTTTCGATACAGCTCGAATCGGGCGGCGGCCGCGCTACGGCGCACTTGACGCGGCTGGAGATCTCGGGCATCGCCGTTACCGGCGCGGCCTTGGATTTCCTGGTGAATCGGTTCCTGCTGCCGCTGTTCCCCGATGCCAAAGTCAATCAGCCGTTTGATCTGCGCGATAACATGGAACGCATCCAACTGCGGCCGGAAGGCGTGCGCATTACGATGCGGAAGTGAGAATCGCTTGGGCGGCGGCGCGGCCCATCCCGATGCAGTCGGGAATACCGATGCCTTCATAGGCGTTGCCAACAAGTTGCAATCCTGGAATCGCCTTGGCGCGCGTCCGGATTTCCTCCACGCGCTGCTTGTGGCCCAGCGTGTATTGCGCCATGGAACGCGGCCAGCGCGAAATCAAATGAGAGAGCGGCCTCGCCGTGAGGCCCAGCATGCGCCGCAGTTCTTCGCGGGCGAGGGCGGTTACCGCTTCATCCGATTCATCGAGAATCGCGGCGTCCGCGATACCGCCGAAAAAGCAGCGCAAGACAATGCGGTCATCCGGAACGCGATTGGAAAATTTTGTGCCCACAAAAGTGCAGGCTGCCAGCCGGTCACGTTCTTTCTTGGGCACCAGGAAGCCGAACCCGGCGCGCTTGCCGTCGAAATCCGCCGCGCGATAAATCAAAGAAAGCGTAAGCGACGAACTATATTCGATGGTGCCGAGTAGCTCCGCAAGTCGCGAGTCCAACCCGGCAACCAATTTCGACGCCGACCATGCCGGGCAAGCGACGATCGCCTGATCGGCATCCACCCATTCGCCACTGGCGCGCACACGGAATCCATTTTCGGTGCGCTCAACGGTTTCTACATCCGCGTGCCGCACATGCACACGCGCCGCGAGGGCATCGACCAACGTCCCGAGCCCCCCCTTCAGAGTTCGAAATAAAGATCCGCTCGGCCCTTGTTTCGATCGGCTGGCCAGCACGCCACGCACCAGACTTCCATACTGTGCTTCCATCGCCAGGAATCGCGGCAGCACGCTGCCCACGCTGAGCTGCGCTGGATCGCCTCCGTACACGCCAGAAAGCAAAGGTTCCGCGAGGTAATCCAGGGTTTCCTGTCCAAAATGATCGATCACAAAATCAGCGACGCTGCGGTCATGCGACTCGCCAGGCGTGCGGAGATACTCCAAGCCCATGCGGATCTTGGTTCCCCAGCTCAAGAGCGGCGATTTGACCATGGGCATGATGCGCGAGGGCACAATCATCATCACACCTTCGGGCAGCGCCACCAGCGCTCCACGTTTCCAGATGTAAGTAATACGCTGATGATCGTTGGAACCGATCACGTCGCCTTCGAGGCCGAGTTCTTTGATCAGGGCCAGCGCGGCGGGCTTGGCGGAGAGAAAACTGTCCGGTCCGCATTCGAGCGTACAACCCTCGGCCACGCGAGTTTCGATGACTCCGCCCACGCGCGGCTGTTTTTCAAGAATGGTGCAATCGGCACCGGCACGCGTCAGGTCGTATGCGGCGGAAAGGCCGGAGATGCCTCCGCCTATGACGACCACACGGTTTGCCACGGCAGCCTAGGGCCGGAAATCGCGCACGATTTCGACGCAGGCCTTCACGTTTTCCACCGGCGTTTCCGGCAGAATCCCGTGGCCCAGATTGAAGATGTGACCCGGCCGGGAACCGGTGCGCTTCAGCAACTCGTGCACCCGCATCTTAAGTTCAGGAAGTGGAGCCATCAACACTGCGGGATCCAAATTGCCCTGGATAGCGGAACGGTAGCTGATGTCGAGCCAAGCCTGGTCGATATTGATGCGCCAGTCGACTCCCATCACATCCCCGCCCGCCGCATGCAGTTCGCGGAAGAACCCCGCCGCGCCTGTGCCGAAGTGAATGGCTGGAACGCCGGCGGCGCGAATCCGTTCGATCAACGCGCGCGAATACGGCGCGACGTAGCGGACATAGTCATCCGGTCCCAGCGCTCCCACCCAGCTATCGAACACTTGGACAATACGCGCGCCCGCAGTCACCTGTAACACAGCGAAAGCGCCGAGGACGTCTACCAGCTTGCCCATCAATCGCCGCCACAGAGTTTCGTCGCGGTACATCATGGTCTTGGTCTTCAGGAAGTTACGCGATGGGCCGCCTTCGATCATGTAGCTGGCCATGGTGAACGGCGCGCCCACGAATCCGATCACGGGCACGCGTCCAGCCAGCGCCCGCACTACTTGTTGAATCGATTCGCCGACGTAACCCAGATCATCGGTATTCGAGATCGAGAGGCTGTCAACGTCATCCGACGTCCGCACCGGGTTATCGATCACCGGACCTTCGCCTGCAGCGAAGCGCAGTTTCAGCCCCATGGGCTCCACGGGAAGCAGCAGATCCGCGAAAATGATGGCTGCGTCGACGTCCAGAATTTCAACCGGCTGCAGGGTGACCTGCGCCGCCAAATCGGGCCGTTTACAGATTTCCAGGATGCCGTGCTTGGCGCGGATGTCCCGGTATTGCTTCATATAGCGGCCCGCCTGCCGCATAAACCACACCGGACGCACATCCGTCGGCCGGCGGCGGCAAGCATCGAGGAACCTGCTATTCATGGGGGCCACACGCATTCCCCCAAATTAGCACAAACGTTCTTAGGAAATCGTGTTTTTT
>CAZDGT010000337.1:0-5498 GCA_964504905.1 uncultured Bordetella sp.
TAGTGTCGTGATGGAATATGAAGTGGAGTCCGTGTTGGAGTTTGAAGAAACGTTTAAGAAGTACACTTCGGACCCCCAGATTCGCGAGAAGGCAAAAGGCTACACCGATCTGTGGATTAGTGGCAAACGGGAACTGTTCCGAGTCGCCTGATCGCGGGGTACTGAAGCGTCACGTAGGAATTGCCGAGCGGACTGATCCGGCGCGTCCGGAATCCCGACAATACTTTTAATGGTGCGCCCGGCACGACTCGAACGTGCGACCTTCTGGTTCGTAGCCAGACGCTCTATCCAACTGAGCTACGGGCGCTTGACGGTAGGACTGAAATCAATTCTAACACGGAGGCGCTTGCGCCCGGCCTAATTCGTCTGAATTTTGCCTTCACGATCCAGTTGCAAACGCCGGCCGCGCCACATCACGGAGTTACCAAATAGCCCCGCGATCCAGACCGCGAATCCGAAAAGATCGCGTGCTGGCACCAACCACCACAGGAGCAGAACGTCGCTGCTGCGCAGGACGTGCCATCCCGAGGCGAACGCCATCGCTATCCGCAGAACGATCAGCCACGCCGCCAGATCGGGACGCCCGAACGCCGCGATAAGCACCGCCCACACCGTTGCATTCGTGAGCGGCAATCCCAGGTAACCGCCAAAGCGCGACACGCGAATGGTGCGCGCCCAGCGCACCTGATGCTGCCAAACTTGCGGCCATCCTCCGCCTAGATGTGTCTCCACCACTACGTCGCTCAGCACGCATTTCAATCCCAGCGCGTGAATGCGATGTCCCACTTGGTAGTCGTCGGCGAGATAGTCGGCCACAGCGGCGAATCCACCGATGCGGTCAAGGTCCTGCCGCCGGAACGCCAGCGTGGATCCCATGGCGAATTCGTCGACGCCCACCAGGCGCGCTACCAAAGCCGAAGGCGCAAAGTCCGTGGAGACACCCAGAGCTTCAAAACGTGCCGCAAAGGTGTCGCCGATGGGCCGGTAGAGACAGGTGACCAGTCCCACGCGGGGGTCGTTCAGCGGAGCGGTGACCCGATGGAGGTAATTCGGCTCCACGCGAATGTCGGCGTCGTTGACCACCAGGATCGAATGGCGCGCGGCCGCAACCAAGTCGATCAGTACGCCGACTTTCCCGTTGGCGGTTTGAGTATCGCTATTCACCACGCGCACGCGAAAAAATTCGCGGAGAATAGGCAGGGCCGGGTCGTTAGCCTGGCTTACACCGCACAGGAATTCATAGTCTCCCTGCAACCCGGTGTGCGAACGAATCGCCTCGCGAAATCCGGGATCCACTCCCCGGATAGGCTTCAGCACCGATACCGGCCCAGGAGATTTCAGCAAGCCCCTGGCACTCTTACGCAAGACACACGCCAGGATCGCCAAGACCTGGTAGGCGGCGGCGATTGCGGTGATCGCAAGAAGCATGACTCGGCCAAGTAGGCTAGATTCGTCTCAGGCCAGAACCGTTTCACTAATTGGGATGGCCGGCTGCCGGTATTCAGGCGCGGTCTTGCGTCGTCGCGGCTTTGCTCAGCACATTGGCCTTATGATCCACGACATATTGCTTGCGCTTGCTGCGCAGGCTCATGTATTCCTTGGCTTCCTTGTACAGGCGCTTGCGCTCGGTGCCGTTGAAGATGGATTTGCGCACGATGCGCCAGGCGGCCTTGGGGCGGAAGTAGTATTCGTCGTAGAACCGCTCCACCCACTCCATCATTTCACCTTCGTCGAGAATGCCGGGATAAATTCCGTTTGGCAACTGGTGGCCCTGCTCATCCGACATGCCGATGTTGATCAGTGCGTTTTCCTTGGCGAAGCCGTAGAATTCAGTTCCGGGATAGGCGTGCGCAATCGAAACCTGAATGGTCTCGGTGTCCAAGCGTTTGGCGAAATCGATGGTATTGCGCAGGGTTTCCCGCGTTTCGCCCGGCAATCCGACAATGAAATCCGCGTGGATGACCAGACCCAGCTTGTGGCAATTTTCAGTGAAGCGCCGCGCCATATCAGTGGTGGCGCCCTTTTTGATATTGCGCAGGATCTGTTCGTCGCCACTCTCATAGCCCACGATCAGCAGGCGGCAGCCCGCCTCCTTCATGGCTTTGAGGGTGTCGTAGTCGGTGGTAACCCGCGAGGTGCAGGACCAAGTGAACTTCAGCTTCTTTAACTCCGCACACAGCTCGATGGTTCGGGCTTTGCGGTAGTTGAAGGTATCGTCGTCGAAGAAGATTTCCTTGAGGCCCGGGAAATTCTCCAGCACGTAGCGGCACTCGTTGGCGATGTCCTGCACCGAACGCAGTCTCCAGCGATGGCCGGAATGGGTTTGCGGCCACAGGCAGAAGGTGCATTGGGCCGGACAGCCCCGCGAGGTGTAGAACGAGAGAAAAGGATTTAGCAGGAACGGGACGTTGTATCTCTTGAAATCCAGATCCCGCTTGTACACCTTGGTCACCCAGGGCAGCTCATCCAGGTTTTCAATGTAGGGCGCTTCGGGATTGTGAATATTCTCGCCGTTCTTACGGTAGCTCACGCCGGGAAGCTCCTCTAGCGGAGTCCCTTTGGCGTAGTTGGCGATCTGATAGTCGAACTCGCGGCGCACGATGAAGTCGATCGCCTTGGTGGAGTTCAGAACTTTATCCGGCTCCATCGTCACGGGAGGACCAACAAACACAACTTCCAGCTTGGAATTGGAGTCCTTCATCATCTCCGCGATCTTCACATCCACGTGAAATCCCGGCGACGAAGTGAACAGGACCAGCAGTTCAAATTCCTTGGCCATGGCCACGGTCTGCTCTATCGAAACCCCATGGGGCGGCGCGTCTAAAACCTTGCTGTTTTCGAGCATGCCGGCGGGATAACACAGCCACACCGGATACCAGTAAGATTCGATCTCGCGCGTGGACGGCCAGCGGGAGCTGGCGCCTCCGTCAAAACCCTGGAACGAAGGTGGATTCAAGAACAGCGTTCTCTTCGGCAATGCTGGCAGATCTCCTTATAGTTCAGGCCCGTTGGCCGTTCCAGGTGTGATGACTTCTTCCGGGACGCCAGCCGGTTGCGGCACGGATGCTTGATGATGAGCGGCTGGGGCCCGCCCGCCGGACTCGGAAACCACGTCGGCGGCATCGTCGTCCGCGGAGTCTTCCCGGCTGAAGTTGCTAAAACTGATGTCCAGTTCGGCGCGTCCCACGATGCGTGTGTCTACCGTGCTCTGGATGTGTTTCGGAAAGGCCACGCCGTCTCGCATCTCGTAATCGCGCACGAAGGCAATCTTTTTCAGGAAGACTGAGGGAGTCTTCACGAACTGCCCGGATTCGCGAAGCGGCATGCCGCTATCCGCATCCACCCAGATCTGCCCCTTGAACAGGCCCACCGCTTTCTTCTTGGGCGTGACTTCCAGGATGTGCATGGTGACGCCGCGCAAGATAAGGCGTCCGGCATAGCGGAACTTATAGTTGGCGGGCGTAATGGCGATGGTGCCATTTTCCCGGGCCGCGCTTTCCGCCGCCAGGTACCGTGTGATCACTTCCTGCTTGACGGTGTTATCTCCGGAGAAACCCAGAGCTTTGTAAGTGATCAGTCCCAGGCGGGAAATCTTGCGCAATGCCCGCAGTTTACCGTGCTTTTCCAGGCGGGGCAGTTGGGCGTCGATATCCACTTCCATCTGGAGACCGCGCAAACTCTCCTGCTGGACGTGCGTGGCGTCAACGTATCGGCCCACAATCGCTAGCCTGGCGTCCGCGTCCGTTTCGTTGGCCGCGGCGGCAAGGCCCGCGCTTGAAAACGCGCCCAAGCACAAGCAATAACCGAGAGTGGCAGTGAGGAAACGCAAAAAGAAAGTCCTTGTCCGGCGCTGAAGTCGCACGCTTGTCTCCAGTGTATCAGGATTCACGATGTGTCTATTCCCTTAGATGGCTGGGTTACGGGGCCGGATTCAGGGCCAGCGCCCAATTAAAGACATCGGCTGTAGGGGAAGGATTCCATAACATGCTGTTAAACCAGAGCTTATAGCCATCGGACCGCACCGTGATCAAGCCATCCAGGTCGGTTCGTAAGACGGCTGAGTGCCGCTGCGCCAGGCGAGCCAGCACGCTGGGATGGGGATGTCCGAAGGAATTCTCGAAACCAGCAGAGATGACAGCGACGGATGGCGACACAGCCGCAAGGAAATCAGACGACGTAGACGTCCTAGAACCATGGTGCCCCACCTTGAGCACGTCGGCGTGGAGCGGACGTCCACCGGACAAGAGAAGAGCCTCCATCGGACTCTCCAGGTCTCCTGTCAGCAGGAACGAGCGCGCACCGTAGGTAATCCGCAGAGCCAGAGAATCGTTGTTTCCAGGCTTGGCCGGGGCGAACGCGTCGGGAGGAGACAAGACCTCGATGTGCGCCCCCCCATAGTCCATGGCCGGCGTGGATGCGTTGGGGAGCTTGACCGGGATTTTCAGCTCCGCCGCCTTCCCCAGCAACTCGAGGGGCGGGTTTGCTCCCACCCACAGTTCCTTAGGGCGGAAGTTGTCGAGCAATGCGGACAGGCCGCCGCTATGGTCCTGGTGGGCGTGAGTGGCGACCAGAATGTCGATGCGGCGAATGCCGCGGGTCCAGAGGTAAGGCGACACTACGTCTTCGCCGGTGTCCAGGTTGGAGCGGCGCGGTTGCCGTCCGAATTGCAACACTCCGCCGCCGTCGACGATCATACTGCGTCCTTCGGGAAAAATCACCAGCAGACTGTCTCCCTGGCCCACATCGATGGCAGTCAGTTCAAGAGTGTGCGTCACGATGGGCGCGGTCCAGGGTTGCCATAATACGATTGCAAACAGAGCGGCTACGAGGAATCCAGCAGGGATTCCCGCGCACCGTCGCCAACGACCGCTGCGCATGGTCACGGCGAAGACGATCAAGGACGCTGCGAAACTCAACGCTAGCCACACCGGTGGAGTGGAAACGCGCCAAGCAGGCTCCAAATGCGCGTGCCAGTCGGCAGTGCGTGCGGCGATCTTCAGCAACCATCCGGCGAGCGCGGCGGGTGCGTGCCATCCACTGAAGATGGCGAGGAATCCGAGCGGCACTGCAGCCTCCAGCAACGGGACGATGATCAAATTCGCGGTGATCCCCGTAAACGAAATGCGGTGGAAGTAGAGCGCCATGGGCAGCGCCAGACCGATCTGGATCGCCAGTGAAACCAAGGCCATTTCGTAAACGAAGATCGCGGCCCGCAGCACCGCCACTACGGCCCCCGCGCAAAACGCGGCCGGTACACGACTCAAAACCGCGAAGGTTTCCGCCACCAGCCGGGTCTCAACGCGAAACTGAGCTACACGAGGTTCCAGGTGCGCGTCGATATCGCTATTCCCGATACTACGCAGACCGCGCGCGAACGGAGCTGTTGTCGCTTCCAGCAGAGGAATTGCCAGTGCTCCCAGCGCGTCCACTCATAAGATCGACAATTGTAAGCTGGCGTCAGTAAGTTCCCCAGGATCGCATAGCATGTAAACCAGAGC
>CAZDGT010000338.1:0-10467 GCA_964504905.1 uncultured Bordetella sp.
GGTCGTTGATTCGCCAGTACCCGGAGCAGAAGAACCAGCGCCTTCGTGTTGTGAGTGACTATGAGGACGGATTGATCCGGAAGCGGCTCGGAGCGACGCTTCGCACTGGCGCGCTAGGCCAAGCTCAATACTTGCTCGCGAAAACAATCCGAATCGGGTGGAAATTTCTCTTGGCTGGATACTTACCGGTCGCGTTAGTGCGCCGGATGCGTTGTCGCTTGGAAAGGCAGAGTGTTGCATAAATGCGAACCATTCTAGCCGTCCACAACTTCTACCGCCAAGCCGGTGGCGAAGACGAGGTGTATCGCGGTGAAACGGAATTACTCGCCAACCATGGGCATTCAGTAATCCGTTATGAGGAAGACAATGCCCGGATTCACGGAGGCTGGGCCACCGGCTTCAGCGCCACCTGGAACGCAGCGTCCTACCGCCGTATCAAGGCGGCGGCCAGAGAGCACCGGCCGGATGTGGCACACATCTACAACACCTTTCCTCTGATCTCGCCGTCCGCGTATTACGCGCTGCGGAGCGAAGGCGTGCCCATTGTGCAGAAGCTCAGCAACTTCCGCCTGCTATGCCCCGGAGCAAACCTTGTGCGCAACGGCAAAGTCTGTGAGCAGTGTATCGAACGTGGGTCGTTCCTTCCGGCGATTTCGCATCGGTGCTATCGCGGCAGCCTGCCAGCCACCATCGCGGTCTCGTCAATGCTCGCCGTCCATGGCGCGATGGGAACGTGGCGGAACCTGGTGGATGTCTTCGTCGCGCACACCGAGTTCGCCCGGCGCAAGTTCATTGAGGGTGGCTTGCCCGGTGATCGCATCGTTGTAAAGCCGCACATGATCTCGCCCGACCCAGGTGTGGGAGAAGGAAGGGGAGCCTACGCCCTGTTCGTCGGACGGCTTTCCGAAGAAAAAGGTGTGCGTACTCTGCTGGAAGCCTGGCGGAAGCTGCATGAGATTCCGCTGCTGGTAGTGGGCGACGGGCCGCTGGGCCGAATGGCGGAGCTTCCGGGTGTGACGTGGTTGGGCGAGTTGCCGCGCCAGCAGGTATTCGAACTGATGAAGAACGCACATCTAGTGGTGGTGCCTTCGGTGTGCTATGAGATCGGCCCCCTGACTGTTCTGGAAGCTTTTGCGTGCGGCGTGCCGGTGATTGCTTCCAATCTGGGTTCCATGGCGGAAAGAGTGGAGCACGGCGTGAACGGTCTCCTGTTTCGTCCCGGCGATGCGGACGATCTGGCACAGCAGGTCCGCTGGGCGCTGGGCCACCCCGACCAGTGGGCCGCCATGCGCGTCGAAGCGCGGCGCGAGTTTGAGCGGAAATACACGGCGGATCGCAGCTACCGTCTGCTGATGGATATCTACGAAATGTCGAAGGGCAACGCTCCGGGCGCTCGCGTCGGAGCAGCGGCCGCAGCCGCCTCGGGATTATAACCATGGCACGAACCAAGGCCGCGCCGCTGGCATCCAACCACGAATGGAAGGTGTGGGGAAAGGCCGATCCGCTGTGGGCGGTGGCTACCGAGCCCGGCCGTCAGCGCGGGGCGTCTCGTGCCTGGACCAGCGAGGAATTCTACGCCATGGGCGCGCAGGATTGGCGCGACTTCTTTTCCCAGTGGCGGCAATACGGCGTGAATCTTGAGAGCTGTCTCGAGATCGGCTGCGGAGCCGGCCGGTTTACGCGGCAGGCGGCGGCAGTATTCGAGGTGGTGCACGCGGTGGACGTTTCGCCGCATATGATCGCGCGGGCTCGCGAAGGAGTTCCGGGGGAGAACGTTTTCTACCACCTGACCGATGGGCTGGAATTGCCGCTGGCGGATGGCTCGGTGCACGCGGTTTTCTCGACGCACGTGCTGCAGCATCTGGATGATGCGGAGACGGTCACCGCATACTTCATGGAGTTCTTTCGCGTGCTCCGCGCCGGCGGAAGCATCCTGATTCATGTGCCGCTTTACGAATGGCCCGGCACGGGACGAATCGCGGCGCTGCTGCGCGGGATGCACGGTTTGTTTTTGGATATCTCGCGGGCTCGCGCCTGGCTGCGGCGGCGCCTGGGACGGAAACTCATGCGGGGAACGGCGGTGAATGCGCGCGCCCTCTATGCCGCGCTGACGGCCATGGGTTTTCGGGAGATTGAATTCCGGACGTTCCCCACATCGCGAAACGGCGCGCTGCATTCGTGCGTGCTGGCAAAGAAGTAACACGAGAAGCATCATGGGTTCGCTCACTCTGGAAAGCCGCCATATCCTGAACGTTCGCGTGGACGCTACGAACTACGAAGACGCGACGGCGCGTATCCTCGGCTGGGCGCGGGAGGCGCGCTCTTGTTACGTGTGCCTCGGCACGGTGAACGCCATCATGGAAGCACGGGCGTCGGGCGCGTATCAACGCGTCATGCGGGATGCCGATCTGGTCACCTCCGACGGAATGCCGCTGGTGTGGCTGCTGCGGTGGCTGGGCGTTCCCCACGCTTCGCGCGTCTATGGGCCGGATCTCACGCCAGTGCTGCTGGCGGCTGCCGCCAAACACGGCATGCCCGTGGGTTTCTACGGGGGCTCGCAGCCAGTGCTGGCAAAGCTGGTCGAGACACTGGGACGCCGCTTCCCGGAGTTGAAGATCGCCTACAGCTACTCTCCGCCCTTTCGTCCTCTGCAACCGGAAGAAGACGAGCGGATAATCCGCGAGATCGAAGCGGCCGGCGTGCGCATACTCTTCGTCGGCCTCGGCGGCGCCAAGCAGGATTACTGGATGCACGCGCATCGGGGGCGCGTGAATGCCGTCATGTTGGGCGTGGGCGCGGCGTTCGACTTCCTGGCCGGAAGCAAGCCGCAAGCACCGCGCTGGATGCAGCGGGCGGGCCTCGAATGGCTGTTCCGTCTTTGTACCGAACCCCGGCGATTGTGGCGCCGGTATCTGACCCGCAATCCGCGCTTCGCCGTCTTGGCCTTGGCGCAACTGATTCGCAACCGACTCGGATGAGCACCGCCGCACAGCCTCGGCTCGCAGTACGATCGGCGCCGCCCTCCCATTGGGCGTCGTGGGCCATCTTTGGCGCCGATGTCGTCGCGCTCGAAACCGCGTTCCTTTTGGGCTACGCAATCCGCTTGCTGCTGGCGTCGTGGTTCACCGCCGAGATTCGCATCGATCAGTTCCTGGGTGTGGCGGCGGGCATCCTGTTGCTGCCGGCGATCAACTACCAGATCGGTTTGTATCCGGGATACTTGTTGGGGCCGGTGGAGCGGCTCCGGCGCAGAACGCTGGCCACGCTCGCGGTGTTCGGAGGCTTGGTCGCGTGGGATAGCATCGTGGCGCGCGGCGTACTCTCGCGCGGCGTTCTGCTGGCCACGTTTCTATTTGCTCTGGTGCTGCCTCCCTTGGCGGAATCCGCCGTCCGTTTGTTCCTGGTAAGGCGAGGGCGCTGGGGCATGCCCGTGGTGGTGCTGGGCGCGGGCGAAACCGGCGCGGCGCTGGTACGAACGCTGCAGGACCAGCCGCAACTGGGATTGAATCCCGTGGCATTTCTGGATAACCGTCCTGCGTCGTGGAATCAAACAATTCATGGTGTTCCCGTGGCGGGGCCGCTGGGCCTTGCGCCCGATTTCGAGCAGCGCGTCGAAGCCGCCATCGTTGCGCTCGCCGACATCGGCAAGGAAGACGCCGGAGTTGTTTTGCAGGACTTGAATTTCGCGCGGCTGATCGTGATCCCCGATCTGGCCGGTGTCGCCAGCTTGTGGGTGACGGCGCGCGACCTGGGCGGATCGCTGGGATTTGAAATCAAGAAGAACCTCATGATCCGGCGCAACCACGCGCTCAAGACTGCGATGGACCGGATCATCGCCCTGCCCCTGTTCCTGGCCGGACTGCCGGTGCTGGCGCTGGCGGCGGTGTGGATCAAACTCACCAGCCGCGGTCCGGTTCTTTATCGTCAGGTGCGCGAAGGTCTCGGCGGGCAATCGCTCGCGGTCTGGAAACTGCGAACCATGCGCGCGGACGGGGACTCTCTGTTGGAGGATTGGTTCCGTGGCCATCCCGAAGACAGGGCACATTGGAACTTACACTTTAAATTGCGGCGTGATCCGCGAATCCTGCCGGTGATCGGACGCCTTCTGCGCCGCACCAGCCTGGACGAGTTGCCGCAACTTTGGAGCGTGCTCAAGGGTGAGATGAGCCTGGTGGGTCCGCGTCCCCTGCCCGGCTATCATCTGGAACAGTTCTCGCGCGAGTTCCGCACCCTGCGCACGCGCGTGCTGCCTGGGCTCACCGGCTTGTGGCAAGTCTCGGCCCGCAGCGATGGCGATGTTAGGGTGCAGGAAGCGCTCGACTCCTATTACATCCGCAACTGGTCGCCGTGGCTGGACCTGTATATCGTCGCGCGAACCGTTGCCGCTGTCTTGCTCGGGCGCGGCGCGTACTAGCGGCCAGTCATGTGGCTGGCTGCGATTCTCTGCTTCGGAATCCTGACGCTGTGGGTCCCGGCCCGCTGGGCGCTGAGCGCTTTTCAGGTCGCGCTATTCGCGCTCGCCGCCGTTAGAATTATCCAGAAGCGCCGCCTCGAATTCTCTTTCGTCGCATGGATACTTGCGGCCGCAGCCGCATGGGGGATGTTGCAGGTGGCCGCGGGCTGGTCCGTCGACCGCGACACGACGCGCGATGCTGTTCTGAATTGGGTGACGAACCTCGCCGCTTTTTCGCTTGCGGTGAGTTTCTATCGGGATCATGATCGGCGGGAGCGCTTCCTGCGCGCGGCTCTGATCTTTAGCGGCATCCTCGCGGTGGTCTCGATCTTTACGTTTATCACTTCTCCGCCTGGCAAAGCATTCTGGATTTTCGATACGGGCGCGGAGTCGCGCACGCTCGGTCCCTTCGTCTATCAAAACCAATACGCGGCTTTCATCGAAGCAATCTTGCCGCTGGCGATTGTCGGCGTGATCCGCGATCGCCGCCGTTGGTTGCTGCACGCGCTGATTGTCGCGACGCTGTTTGGCTCGGTGGTCACGGGTGGCTCCCGCACGGGATCGATCCTCTGTCTCGCGGAAATTCTGGTCATCCCCATAGTCGCGTTCGGCCGCGGCATGATCGGCGGCCGGGTACTTGCGCGCGCCGTCTTAGGGAGTCTCGCTGCAGTGATCGTCTTAACAGGAGTTGTGGGATGGCAGTTTCTTTGGGGACGGTTACAGGAGCCGAATCCGTATTCGCTGCGCAAGGATTTGGTGCTTTCTTCGGTTGAGATGGTGCGCGACCGCCCGCTCAAAGGCTTTGGACTGGGGACGTGGCCCGAGGCTTATCCCGGCTATGCGCGTTTCGACGACGGCCGCTTCGTGAACCAGGCTCATAACGATTGGATACAGTGGGCGGCCGAAGGCGGATTGCCATTCCTGGGATTAATGCTCGCCATAGCCGCGTGGAGCGTGCTGCCGGCGGTGCGCTCGCTGTGGGGCATCGGCATCCTTAGCGTCTGGTTTCATGCACTTGTCGATTACCCCATGCAGCAGAGGCCCGCGCTCGCCGCGTTTTTTTTCGCGCTGCTGGGGACGCTCGCGGCTAGCTCGCGATCGTCTCGCGAATCGGCGTCTGCGGGGTCAAGGACCGCTGCAGATTCCTGATCCCTCGCGATGCAGCCGGTTGGAACGAGCGTACCGCTTCGATCACGCGCCCCTGCTTGGCCTCGGACAAATTGAAGTAGAACGGCAAACGTACCAGGCGGTCGCTGAGCGCTTCGGCCACGGGGCAATCTCCCGGCTTCCCCCCAAACTTTTGTCCCATCGGCGCCAGGTGCAGCGGTACATAGTGAAAGACCGCGAGAATTCCGCGCTCGCCCAAATGACGGATGAAGGCCTGCCGGCCTTCGAGCGACGGCAGTAACATGTAGAACATGTGATATGCCTGCTCACACTCCGCTGGAATAATGGGGAGCCGAATATCGAAGTGGGCGGCCCAGTCCGCGAGTTCAATGTTGTAGCGCGTCCAGATGGCGCGGCGCGCGGCTTGGATCTGTTCAGCGGCTTGGAGCTGCGCGTATAGAAACGCCGCCAGAATATCGGAGGGAACGTAGCTCGACCCAACATCCACCCAGGTGTATTTATCCACCTGTCCGCGGAAAAAGCTGGCGCGGTTGGTGCCCTTCTCGCGCAAAATCTCCGCGCGAGCGCTCAGCCCAGGATCGTTGATGACCAATGCCCCGCCCTCGCCGCAGCTGATGTTCTTGGTTTCGTGGAAACTCTGCGTCGCTAAATTACCAAACGAACCCAAGGGCCGCCCGCGGTAGCGTCCGAAGAGGCCGTGGGCGTTGTCCTCCACTACATGGATTCCGCGCGGCTTAGCGATGTCGAGGATGCGGTCCATGGCACAACCGACGCCGGCGTAGTGGACCGGCACGATCACCTTGGTGCGCGAAGTTAGCCGCGCCGCGATCTGGTTTTCGTCCAGGTTCAAAGTGTCCGGACGGCTATCGATGAAGACCGGACGCGCGCCTCGAAGCACAAAAGCGTTCGCAGTTGAAACGAAGGTGAACGACGGCAGCATCACTTCGTCGCCGGGCTGGATATCGAGCAGCAGCGCCGACATCTCTAAAGCGTGGGTGCAGGACGTAGTTAGCAGAACGCTTGCCGCACCTAGGGCACTCTTCAGCGCTTCCTGGCAGAGCTTCGTGAAGTGTCCGTCGCCTGAGATTTTGCCACGTTCGATGGCTTGGCGGACGTAGTCGAACTCCTGGCCCAGCAATGCCGGTTTGTTGAACGGTATCTGGATCTCAGACATGCAAGTGATACCAATACTGTGAGTTGACGACGCGGAATCCGCAGCGCAAGTACAGTTCGCGTGCCGCTTGGTTCCGGCCCTGCGTGACCACTTCGACAAACGGCGCTCCCGCGGCAAGGAAGTGCCGCTGCGCCGCTGTTACTAACTGCGTGCCAAGCCCGAGGCCTCGTGCTCCTTCGGCTACGGCAACCAAGCCGATCGAGTTCCCCTTGCAGGTGAGATATCCGGCCGGACGCCCTCGGTAAATGCCGACGAATACTGTGGTGGCCGCGTCCTGGCAACTCCGCCTGATCCACGTGGCGTAGAGCTCATCGCAGTGCGCGCGTTCAAATTGCGGATCCTGATAGAAACGGCTATCGCGATGGCTGCTGCGCGCGATGGTTTCCAGCGCCGCAAGATCGTTAGGCTCAAACGGGCGAACCGCTGGCGAAGTTCCCGAGACCGGCTGCGCATCCCAGCGGCAGGTGACTCTCTCGTCTACGAAGTAGAATCCGCCGGGATCGTCTAGCGGCTCGGCGGGGCCAAGAAAATAGAGACAGGATACGGCGTTAGTTCGGCACCATTGCTTGGCTTCAGCAGCGAGCTCCGGCGTGAGCGCATCGCCATGCAGGCGTCCGACGCGAAAGCCGAAGAACTCGGAATCCCAGGGAAGGACTTCGATGGTGCAAGTGGCGGTCATGTGCTAATCCCCGCTGGGCTGCTTGACCACATAGCTGGGCTGTCCCATGCTGCGGACGTGCATGCGTGCAATGTATTCGCCGATCACGCCCAGCGCGAAAAGCTGCGTGCCTGAGAAAATCGCCACGATAGAAGCCAGAAACGCGAAGCCCGGCACCACCGCGCCTTGGACGACGACTCTTCCGACTACGTACGCCAGCACCAGCAATCCGAAGAGCATGAAGCCAAAACCGGCCATGCTGGCGAGTTGCAAGGGCAGAATGCTGAAGCCGGTCATCATATTCATGGCGTGGACGGCCAGCTTACGGACGGTGTAGTTAGAAGTTCCGAAGGGCCGCGGCTCATTGCGCACCGGCACGGAAGCAAAGCGGCGCGTACCCCAGGTGAGCAAGACGTCTATCGAAACGTAGGGGCTGCGGTAGTCCGCGAAGGCATCGCGCAGACTTGTCCGGAAGCAACGGAACGCACTCACGTTGCGCGCGGTACTCGCGCCCATGGCGTGCTGCAATACCAGCTTGGTGATGACGGAGGCCATGTCACGCCAGACGCCGTGCGATTCCCGCTCCGGCGTGCCATAAACCACGTCGACGCTTTCGACGGCGAGCTTCTCCACCAGCTTGGGTACTTCCTCCGGCGGGTTCTGCAAGTCGTCGTCCATAGTGACCGTGAGCGGATAGCGCGCTGCGCGGATCCCGCAAAGCAGCGCGTTATGCTGGCCGAAGTTTCGAACCAGATTAATGCCGCGCACCCACGGAAAGCTCGCCTGCAGCTTTTCGATAACTTCCCAACTGCGGTCGCGGCTGCAATCGTTGACCAGAATCAATTCAAGGGGCGCCATACTGGTTCCCAGTGACGCGTGAATACGGTTAGCCAGCAGCCCCAGGCTGGCTTCCGAGTTGTAAACAGGCACGACGATAGAAAGGGCCATGCTACTGAGCTCCCCTGCGCGCAAACAATTCGGCAGTCTTGTTCTGATCGACCAGGATCCAGGCAGACGATTCCCGCAGCCGCATCGACAGTGCCGACTTGGGTTCAATCAACACCAACTCTGTACGGTACTGATCCAGCGTTTCTTTCCACCCCGCCGCTCCGTTCAATAGATCCTGCACAGTCCGGAACATCTTCTCGCCGTAGAAAGAGCGGTCGTCGTAAAACACCGTCTGGCGCGGATAATTGCGGAGAAGCAGATAGTCTGCCCATTGTTCGGTGGTGAAGACGCGCTTGGTCGCCAGTTCGGGATGATTTGCGGCGATCCCCACGGGAAACATTTCCGCGTCGAAGCCGGTCGGCCAGGACTCCGCCGGGGACCACAGTAAGATGGCAACGACTCCTGCCACAGCCCAAACGGTGTTCCGTGAGAACGCCGGCCGCTTTTCGGTGGACAGTGCGTCGAGTGTCCGAGCGGCGGATTGGCGGGGCTGCCGCGCAACCCACGCACGCCAGTAGACGGACAGCTCGGCGGCGATCATCGGCGCAACCATCACCACAAACACCGTGCTGTGACGCACCGACGTCAACGAGGCGTAGGCTAAGCCCAGAATTAACAGGGGCTCAACGATGCGCTTCCGGCGGACGAAGAGACCGCACAGGGCGAGTCCCGCGAAGAGGAACAACATGAAGTACAACTGCGGCGACGTGCGGAACGTGGGAGCCTGGAATTCCAGAATCAGATCCGTCATGCCCTTGGCCTGGAAGTAGGAGAGAATCTCGGCGTGCAGCTTCCATCCGAACGGATTGATGAAAGTGGCTGCTCCGCAGGCGGCCGTGATCCCGGCATAGCGCAGGGTGGCCTCGCGCGATCCGTTGCCGAGCTGCCACTCGACCGCGCTGCCGACTACCAACACGGCGAGGTAAGCAAACAAGATGGCGAAGCCCGGGTGGAGGTTCACCCATAGCACCGTGAGTGGCGGAAGAAACCAGATCCAGTTGGTGCGCTCGATACGGTCCTTCGTGATGATCCACGCGGCGATGGCCAGGAACAATAGCGTGAACAGGTGCGGCCGGGCGTGGTAATGAATCGTGAGCGCGTTGGATGCCAGCAGTGCAACCAGTAGAGAGAGAAAAACGTCTGCGCCCGCGGCCAGCATTGTCCGCAGCATCACGACGGGAGTGGCGGCGATGACCAATCCGCACAGGAACACGATTCCCTTAAGTCCGACGGCATGATTCAGCGCGGCGAAGATCACTCCGGTGCCCCACTCCACCGCCAGCCATGGCGCGTTGGGCAACGTGAACGAAAATGGATCGGTGACGGGAACTTGTCCGTGATCCAGCACCCAGTTGCCGATGGCCGTGTGGAGGGCAGTATCGCCATCCCACAGCAGGCGGCTCCAGCCGGTGCCTGAGGTCATGAAGGTCCAGCCGATGATGGCCAGCAAAAACAGATCTGAGAGCGAGGGCGTAAGGAGGCGGCGCAGAGCGGACTCCGGGCGCGGGCGTACCAATGGCAGCGCTTGCGTGGTGACGGTGCCCAACGTTTCTCCTCAAGGTTCTATCGACCGAATAGAGTGAATTCCTTAGACGGCTGGCGTGCGGTTGGGGTAGTCTCTTAGAAGAGCTATGAAATCACTTATCTGCCTTGTTTTCGCACTGTTGCTGGCCGCGTGCCAGCGCAATCCCGCGCCCAAGCCTGTCCAGGAATACCAGATGCGCGGCGAGGTGCTGAGCCTGGACCCAACCTCGCATACAGCGACCGTCAAGCACGATAAAATCGAGGGCTGGATGGAGGCCATGACGATGGAGTACCCCATCAGAGATCAGCAGGAATTCGGCAAGCTCAAAGTGGGCGAAAAGATTCAAGCCAAGATCCGGGTGCAGGGCATGGATTACTGGATCGCAACCGTGAACGAGGAACCTGCGAAGTAAAGGAACCATGCGCAAGGGAATCTGCCTCGCTTTCCTGTTTTGCTGTGCGGCCACCGCCTGGTCACAGACTGCTCTGCCCGCGACCGAGGTCGAGGCTATCGTGACCACCGATCTCGGCGTCTTTCGTTTTGAATTTGCCCCTGACAAAGCGCCCAAGCACGTGGAGCAG
>CAZDGT010000339.1:0-12668 GCA_964504905.1 uncultured Bordetella sp.
AAATCCGGGCGCCCAATTGGAAAATGGGCGTGGCAAGGGACCCTTGCCACGCTTCGTTAAGTGCTTATAAAGTCTTGATCCTGAGGTTGCGGAATTCAATCTTCTGCCCGGTATGCTGCAGGCCGATAGCGCCGCTGGCGAAGTCTGACTGGTGATCGTCGAGCACTTTCTTCCCGTTGATCATCACGATAAAATGGTCACCCTGCGCTGTCACTTCGACGGTATTCCAAGCGCCCATTTCGATCACGGGCTCGTTGTGGCTCTTGAGATGGCCCGAAAAACTGCCGGTGTAATAACCGTTATGATTGTCCTTCTTACCGTCATAGGGCTTGTCATTGGGACTCGGGTTGCGAATTTGCATCTCGTAGCCGATGAAGTGGGAATCGCCATCCTCACGGCTGCGGCGGAGGTAAATGCCGCTGTTGATGTTAGGGGCGCTGGTCCGGAATTCGGCCCTCAGGGTGAAGTTCCCGTAGTCGTTCGCAGTGCCCAGCCAGCCTCCGGGGCCGCCGGAAACCAAGGCGCCGTCCACGATGGTCCATTGAGCCTTGCCGTAGGACTTCAACCCGTCCATGGTCTTGCCGTCCCATAGCAGCTTCCATCCCTGCTTCGCTTCTTGCGGGCTCAGGGTGTTGATCGCATCGGTAGCCGCGTGTGCCGCCCACGCCGCAATTACCAAGAAAATAGGCAGAAAACGTTTCATAAGCATCTCTCCATGGGGCCGACGCTCCCATCGAGGGGTCGCCCACCAACGTAGCTTACATCAAATGAGGTAGCTCCTGCACAGGAAGCGAGGCCGTGAGAAGGCATAACATAATGGTTGTATGCCTCGTCTGCTTCTCTATGTTCTGATTGCCATTCTCAGCCTTGGCGGGGACGTGCCGGCCGCGGACGTCGCGCTGCCAGAAGGGAAGGGCAAAGAGGTAGTAGAAAGCGCGTGTTCTTCCTGCCATGGCCTGGAGCGGATTACCGCCCTGAAACTGACGGAAGAGGGATGGCGCAGCACGATCCGGCAGATGGTCGAGAATGGCGCGTCTATCAATTCGGAGGACATCAATCCCATCCTCGGCTATTTAGTTGCGAACTTCGGCGCATCGGCAACTGCCAAGACGAGTGATGTTGCGAGTGTCAACCGGCCTGTGGAAGCGCCGGCTGCTGTGGCTGGCAAACAGGCGCCTGCCACCGCCGGGCAGGTGAGCTTCAATCGCGATATACGCCCCATTATGTCCGGCACCTGTTTCCGCTGTCACGGACCTGACGTCAGTTCGCGGATGGCGAACATGCGGCTGGATATCCGTGAAGAGGCGTTGAAGCCGAAGGCCCGCGGCACGCCGATTATCCCGGGAGATCCGGATAAGAGTGAAGTGGTTCAGCGTATTTTTGCGACCGATGCGCGGATCATGCCTCCGGCGTCGGCGCACAAGGAACTATCGACGGCGCAGAAAGAAGTGATTCGCCGCTGGATCGCGGAAGGCGCACGGTATGAAGGTCATTGGGCGTATCAGCCGGTGACGCGTCCGAGCGTTCCCCTATTGAATGGCCCCACCGTTAAGAATCCCATCGACGCTTTCATTCAGGCGCGACTCGCGCAGGAAGGTCTAAAGCCATCGAGCGAAGCGGATCGGCGCATCCTTATACGGCGCGTGACGCTGGATCTGACGGGGCTCGCTCCAAAACCCGCCGAGGTGGAGGCATTTCTGCGGGACCATTCGCCAGACGCATATGAAAAACTCGTAGACCGTTTGCTGGCTTCGACGGCCTACGCCGAGCACCAAGCGGTGGGCTGGCTGGATGCAGTGCGCTATGCCGATACCGCCGGATATCACAGCGACGGTGACCGTCCGGCTTGGCCCTATCGCGATTATGTGCTGCGGGCGTTCCGCGACAACAAGCCGTTTGACCAGTTCACGCGGGAACAGTTAGCGGGCGACCTTATGCCTAACCCGACGGTGGAACAACGCGTGGCATCGGCTTACAATCGCATGGGCCGGACGTCGGCGGAAGGCGGCTTGCAGCCGAAGGAATACTTCGCCAAGTATGGCGCGGACCGTGTGCGGGCGCTGGGCGCAAACTGGCTGGGAAGCACGGTTGGCTGTGCGGAATGCCACAACCACAAGTTCGATCCGATTCTCACGAAGGATTTCTATGCGCTGAAGGCTTTCTTTGCGGACGTCAAGGAAGACGGACTGGTGCAGGATGTCGGTCCGGATGCGTTCAGTCCTAAGATGCCCGTTTATCAGCCGGGCGAAAAAGAGAGAATCGACGACTTGGTTCGCCGGATCGCAGCGGCAAAGTCGGATTTGGATGCGAAGGCCGATGGTCTCGCCGAGCAAAGGCGGCAATGGGAGCGGGAGACGCTGGCACGCGCGAATGCCGGGGATCTGGCGTGGAAATTTCCGATTCCGGCAGCGGCCTCCGCGAAGACGGCGAAGTTGACAGTCGATGCAAAGGGTCCTACTGAGGCGGAATTGGCTGCGTTGCCGGTGGCCCTGCGCGGCGGTGGTCCGGGGTTGGTAATGGTCGGCGGCCCCAATCCAGATAACGATACCTACACCGTGACGCTTAAGCCCGGGGCCGGTGTGTGGACCAGCGTAGGTGTTGAAGTGGATTCAGATCAGAGCCTGGCGGGGGGCAACGTTTCCAGAGGGTCGGATCGCTTTGTGCTCACTGAAGTGGACGCCGAATATTCGGCCGACGGGCGTCACCCCGGCAAGCCTGCAAAGTTTGTCCTTGCCTACTCGTCTACGACTCCTGCTATCGGATTCCCAGCAATGGCCGCGATTGACGGAGACTCCAAAACTGGCTGGGGATATCTGGGTGCTGCGGGACGTCCATTCCTGATTCTGCGATTCGCGGAACCACTGACTACGGCGGCCGAGTCAACACTCGTGATTCGCTTGCATCACGATTCAGATTACCGTCGGGCCACGATAGGAAAATTTCGGATAGCGTTGTCGAGCGCAACGTATTCGTGGGCCGACAGCCCGAATCCAGACGCCACGAAGATCGTGCCCAGCACCGGTCTGCCGACGCCACTGCGGACGGCGCTGGAATTGACCGAGGATAAGCGGACGCCCGAGCAGGTGAACTCCATTCGCGACTATTTCGCATATTCGTTCTCGGACCTTTTCCCTGCGAAGCTGGCGCTTTCGAAAATGGAGGCGACGCTGAGTTTGCTGCAGGGTGCGGTGGCGCAGGTAATGGTGACGGAATCCATGGAACCGCGTGAGACCCGTTTGCTACCGCGAGGTGACTGGATGAACGAGTCGGGCGAGATTCTGGAACCGGCGATTCCTCAATTCCTCGGGAAACTCGAAACCGGTGGCCGGCGCGCGACGCGTTTAGACCTGGCGAACTGGCTGGTCTCCCCGAACAATCCTCTGACGGCGCGCGTTTTCGTCAACCGGTTGTGGCGCCAATTCTTTGGCACGGGTCTTTCGCGGATGCTGGAAGATGTCGGCTCCCAGGGTGAGTGGCCGTCGCATCCCGACCTATTGGACTGGCTGGCGTCCGAATTCATGAGTCCGGAACACCCTTGGGACATACGACATATGGTGCGCACCATTGTCACCAGCTACACGTACCGGCAAACTTCGGTGTCATCTCCGGAGCTTGATCAGCGCGATCCTGAGAATCGTCTGTTGGCGCGGCAGAGTCGTTTTCGGGTGGATGCCGAGGTGGTGCACGATCTGGCGTTGCAGATATCCGGCCTGCTGGTGGATAAGTTCGGAGGGCCTCCGGTCAGGCCGTACCAACCGGATGGGTATTTGGCAGCCTTGAACTTCCCCAAGCGGGACTGGTCGGCGAGCCATGGGGATGGTTTGTATCGGCGTGCGATTTATACACACTGGCAGCGCACCTTCCTGCATCCGACGTTGGGGAATTTCGATGCTCCGTCGCGGGAGGAGACCAACGTCAACCGGGTGAACTCGAACACTCCACTGCAGGCGCTGGATTTGCTGAATGATCCGATCTTCGTGGAAGCGGCGCGCGCGTTTGGCCAGCGGATACTGGAGCGCGGCGGTGCAGTGCGCGGACAAATCGAATGGGCCTTTAGCGAAGCGACGGGGCGGACGCCCGATAACGATGAGCTGAAGATACTCGTGGATCTCCACGGCGAAAGCCTTGCGCAGTTTAAGGCCGATCCGGACGGAGCGCGAAAACTGCTGGCGATCGGAGACTCTCCCGTTCCAAAGAATTTGAATGCGGCGCAGCTAGCCGCGATGAGCAATGTCGCGCGGGCGATTCTGAATCTGCACGAAGTGATTACGAGAGACTAGGGGATGAGATGGATAATATCGCGATCAAGCGGCGGGCGTTTTTAGGGCGTGGGGTCACGGGACTCGGTCTTATTGCGCTAAACGCTCTGGTGAATCCCAAGCTTTTGCACGGACAGCGCTGGCAAGGCGCCGTGAATCCCTTGCACCATCCGGCAAAGGCAAAGCGGGTCATTTATCTTTATCAGGCGGGCGGTCCCTCCCATTTGGAAACGTTCGACTATAAGCCGGCCCTTGCAAAGATGCATGGACAGCCCATGCCGGAGTCGTTCACCAAAGGGCAGCAGCTCGCGCAGTTGCAAGGGAAGCCGCTGAATTGTTTCGGTCCGCAATTCGGATTCAAGAAGTTTGGCAAGTCCGGCATGGAGATCTGCGAGCTGTTTCCAGAGATCGGCAGTATTGCCGACGATCTGTGCATTGTGAAGTCCATGTGGTCGGAGCAAATCAATCACGATACCGCTCACATGTTTTTGAACACCGGGTCCATTGTTGCGGGGCGTCCCAGCATGGGATCCTGGCTCATTTATGGACTGGGGGCGGAGACCGAAGACCTTCCCGGGTTCGTCGTCATGCTTTCGGCGGGACGCGGCGGGCAGATGCAGCCGATTTCCGCGCGGCAATGGTCGGCGGGAATTTTGCCCAGCAAGTTCCAAGGCGTGAAGCTTAATTCCTACGGCGATCCGGTCCTTTATATCGACGATCCAGAGGGCGTTACAACCAAGTTGCAGCGGCAGTCGATCGACGCGATCACGGCGCTGGATCAGAAGCGCTACCAGGCGGTTCACGATCCCGAAATCCTGACGCGCGTCTCGCAGTATGAGATGGCGTTCAAGATGCAGAGCAGCGTGCCCAACCTCGTTGATATGAGTAAGGAGCCGCAGAGCGTCCTGGATGCGTATGGAGCGCACCCCGGCGACGGATCGTTCGCGTCGAATTGTCTGCTTGCGCGGCGGCTGGCGGAGCGTGGTGTGAGGTTCATCCAGCTCTACCATCGCGATTGGGACCATCATTCAGGCGTGAAGCCCGGCATCACTTACAAGGCTGAGGAAGTGGACCGGCCGACCAAAGCGCTCATCCAGGATTTAAAGCAGCGCGGAATGCTGGATGACACGCTGATTGTCTTCGGCGGAGAATTCGGGAGAACGCCGATGTCGCAATCGGGCGACGGACGCGACCACCACATCAAAGCGTTTTCCTACATGATGGCGGGTGGCGGCATCAAACCCGGTCTCGTCTACGGCGCGAGCGACGAGTTTGGCTACGCGGCGGTGGAGAATCCGGTCAGTATCCACGATTTCCACGCGACGCTCTTGCACTTGCTCGGCATCGACCACATGCGTCTCACCGTCAACTATCAGGGGCTGGACGCACGCCTATCGGGCGTTGGCAATCAGGGCAAAGTAGTCAAAGATATTCTGGCGTAAGCGAACTACTTCAGCTCGACAATGATGGCGTGTTGGGTGCCCTTGGTGAGTACTTCCTTATGCGAGCGGTTGCCTGCAGTGAACCGGATGACTCCAAATTTGTAAGGGTTCACGACGCTCTTGCCATCGGGCGTGATCGATGTCAAATCCCCGTCCTCCAGATAACTAACGACGACATCTTTGTCATGAAAGTGCATGGACGTCGGCACGCCGGGTTCCCAGCGCGAATCCCAAACAAAGACGCGACTGTTGTCGATCAGCTTCTTGGTGCCGGGGCGTGGAAACGCGAGGGGATTACCGGAGGTATTGGCCGCCGCCGGCTTGGTGCTCTCTTTCAGGGCGATTTCCGTCGTGCGAGGCGGCGTGCCCGCGCCGGTCCACATTTCATTCGATCGCGACCCCTTCGCTCTAAATACGGCATCGCCGACCTTGCGATTGACAACACCTGACGCTGTCTTGAAGTCTCCTCCCACCAGATACACGGTCACGGCATCGCGATCGGCAGGCGTGGCGAAGCCGGGCTGGTCTTTGGCCCAGGTCACGTCCCACACCGTAACACGGTCGTTGTCGATAATCGGCTTGTCGCTCTGGGCGGAGAGACACAAAGGGAGAATAGCCAGCAGCGCTGCAATGTGTAATTTCACAAGTTTATTATCGCCCGGGGCCTAGTCCGGAAAGGCGACGGATTGCTGCATCTGGCGGAACACGGGATCGAACTCATCCGATTGCGACGGCGCGGCAGCCAACACCAGATACCAGAGTCCAGCTTCACGCGCGACGGTATAGAGATAGACCACTTGATCCTGCTGCGCCGACGTCTGGGTGGTCAATCTCGTCAGCAGAGCGGGCTTGGTCCCTACCGTCGCGCGTACGGATTTCTCAGATTTGAGACTGGCGTCGCCCTTCGCCAGTGCTTGCACAAACTCGGAGGTGGTGCCGTCCAGATTCGCCGCTCCGCTCTGCGGGACGTAGTAGTCGATCATGGCGCCGGTCAGCAGCTCCACACTGTTGTTCTGGCCTTGCTTGGCCCCGCCCGAAGGGACGAGGTAAAGGCTGCCACCCTGCTGCGGCTGGCCCGCCTGCCACGCGCTGGGATACGCAATGGAGAATCCCTTGGCTTGATAGTCCTTGAATCCTTGCGGAATTCCTGTGCGCGGTGTACCTCCCTGAGCAGCTTGCAGCAGCGCGGCCGGTTTCAGCTTGGGGGGAGGAATGGCCGCGACAGTTTGTCTCACGCGCGCGAAATTGCCGGTGGAGTTGGAATAGGTCTTCTTGGGATAGAACTGAATGTCCTGGGAGACGTACTCGATGCGGTTTCCCGTGGCTGGGTGCGACGTGAACCACGATTGCAGACCCTTGGGCTCACCGGCGGTTCCCTGTTTTGCTTGCAGCTTTTGAAAAAAGTTCGCGAGCTCGATGGGGTTATATCCGGCGGAGGCCATCATGCGCGCTCCATTCAGATCCGCATCACGCTCGTAGCCGCGGGAGAACTTCATTAGAACGGAATTGCCTCCCAGCCCCGCGCCCATCTGCACGGCCTGGCACCATAAAGTACATTCGCCGCCGCTGCCCAAGGCGCCGCCCAAGGCGCCGATCGCCCCGAAGATACTGCCATACATTTGTTGCTTGGACATTTGCGCAGCGCCGTGGCGGAGCGCGACGTGGGACATTTCATGCGCCAGCACGCCCGCGACTTCAGCCTCATTGTCGGCTGCCTTGATCAATCCGGTGTGCACGTACATGGGTCCGCCTGGAAGCGCGAAGGCATTGATCGAATCCTCATTGACCAGCTTGAAGTAGTACGGATAAGCATTAGCCTGCGGCGTTTTGGCGAGCTGTCCGCCGATCTGGTTCAACCAGGCTTCAACGTCGGCGCTCTTGACCACTTCCATTTCACGCTCAACCTGCGCAGCGGCTTCCTTGCCGAGCTGGAGTTCCTGATCGCGCGTGAGCGACGTCTTTTGAATCTTGACTTCCGTTTGCTTGGCGGGCTTTTTTTGAGAGAAGGCCAGCGCAGGCAGGAGCAGCACGGCGGCGAATAACCGGAACTTCATTCCAATCATTTTAGCGGACGCAGTACAATATTTCACATGCGATGGTACGCGCTGCTATTGTGCCTGCCGGTTCTTGCACAGACCCCGCCCGCCACTGACTCGGCCAAAGAACTCGACATAGCTGCTAGCCAGCAATGGATCGACACGGGCATCGATCTGCGCGCGGGCGATTCTTTGAAGATAAGCGCCACCGGCAACCTGACCCTAGGCGTCGGCCGCTCGGCGGGGCCGCAGGGGGCGCAGCGCGGCTTTCGCGATCTGCTCAAGGCCTATCCGGTGAACGAGGCCGGATTGGGCGCGCTGATCGGCCGTGTGGGATCGAGCGACGCTGCGGTTCCATTCCTGATCGGGGCCAGCCGCCAAGTACAGGCCTCGCGTTCGGGCCGCTTGTTCCTAGGCATCAACAAAACCGCGTCGGATAGCCCGATTGGCAGCTTTCACGTAAAGGTTGAATTCGCATCGCGCGGACCCGAGCCAAGCGCGACACCCGTGACCTATAAGCTTCCTGAAGTCACCGTCGCCATGATTGACCGGACTCCACGGCGCGTAACGGACGCCCAGGGTAACGCTGGCGACAATACCAATTTTGTGATCGTCGGAAGCGAGCAGAAGGTGCTGCAGGCGTTCGATACGGCGGGCTGGGTGAAGGTGGACCGCGAAAAGAAAGACGCCGTCCTGCACACTATTCTTGCGACGTTGACCAAGCAAGCCTACGTTGAGCTTCCCATGAGTGAGCTAACGCTGTTCGGCCGTGTGCAGGATTACGGCTTGGCTCATGCTGAGCCGATCCAAGTAGTCGCGCAGCGCCATCATCTGCGGTTGTGGAAGGCGCCGTTCCAGGTGGAAGGCCAGGAGCTATGGGTAGGCGCGGCCACTCACGACATTGGTTTCGATCGCGACAACCGCAACAATGGCGTGACTCACAAGATCGATCCAAACATCGATGACGAGCGCGAGTTCGTGGGCCGCAGCCTGGACGAAACGGGAATGGTGGCCAAGATTTCCTACCTGCTGCCGTCGCAGGCGTCCAAGGAAGCGAAGACGGCTACCGGGGCGACGTTTCATTCCGATGGCCGCGTGATGGTGATTCATTTGATCCCGCCTTCTAGCGGGACGACGAGTTCGACGTCCAGCGGGGCGGCAGATGTTAAGTTCGCTAATCTGTTCTGCTCCGTGCGCGAGAAAGAGAATCCAGATACTGGCGATTGGGCGGCGTGCGATCAGTTTTTGGAGACGGCTCCGACGGCCCGCGTGGATTTGACGCCTATCGCTACCAAGTATCGGGTGCTCATCGTTCCCGGTTTTTTCAGTGCCTGTGCCTCGTCGATCGCACCGGCGTTTGGAGATGGGCTAGACCACATGCGCAACCAGCATGGAATGACAGTGGAAGTGTGGGTGCCGCCAAACGATTCTTCCGAAGCCAACGGTGCGGCCATCGCCCAATACTTGCGCGACCACATGGTTACGGACCAGCGCAAATATATTGTGCTGGGCTATAGCAAGGGGGCGCCGGACGTGCAGACCGCACTGGCGTTGCATCCCGAGGCGAAGGATGCCGTGGCCGCATTCATTTCGGTGGCAGGCGCGGTGGGCGGATCGCTGATCGCCGATGTGCTGCCGGCCCAGGCGGAAGGCTGGATTCAGCGCTTCAAGATGGGGAAGTGCGAAGGCGATGTTGCCACCGCGTTCAAGAGCCTGAAGAAGACCGTCCGGCAGGAATTTCTGGCGGCGCATCCCAATCCCGTGGTTCCCAGCTATTCGCTGCCTGCGGTTTCGGACCGTGCGCATACGTCAAAGGCACTCGTGCAAGCCTGGCAGTTGATGTCATTCCTATCGCAGCGGCAGGACAGCCAACTCGCCTATGAAGACGCGATTCTGCCAGGGTCGACGGTGCTGGGTTCGGCGCGAGCGGATCACCTGGCCGTGGCGCTGCCATTCGAGAAGGCATCGGACGCGTCGATTCGGTCGTTCGCGGATCAAGGCCACTATCCGCGCGCGGCGCTGCTGGAAACGCTGGTGCGCTTTGTGACAGCGGATCTGGAAGCGGCCAAATAGACTCAACAATGCATGCCATTCGCTTTACCTGTCAGCCTGGTTGCACCAATTGCTGCGACCAGGAGGGCAAAGTGTATTTGACTGAGGAAGATCTGAAGCGGGCCGCTGCGTTCACCGGTATGACTGCGGCCGCGTTCGAAGCGAAGTACGTGTACCGGACGCGCCATGAGATGCGTTTTCGGAAGCCTCGCAAGAAACAATGTTCATTTCTCGAAGGAGGCGGCTGCAGCATCCATCCCGCTAAGCCCACCCAGTGCCGGACATTTCCATACTGGCCGGAGATTGTGGAGCGCAAGCAAACGTGGGATCGCACGGCCCGCTATTGCCCTGGTATAGGGAAGGGTCCGCTCATCCAGATCGGCAAAGCCATGGAGACGGCTGAGGAACAGCGCCGCGCGTATCCCGAGATGTACAAATGAAGCCGGTGATCGGCATCGATCTGGGCACGACCAACTGCGCCCTTGCGCACGCGCGCGACGAAGCCGTCGAGCAGTTCGCTATCCCTCAACTGGTGCATGAAGGCGAAACGCGGGAAGAGTCACTATTGCCATCGTTTGTGTTTCTGGATCCGGCGGGGCCGATTGTGGGTGCGCTGGCGCAGAGGAAAGGCCTGGAAAATGCCGGACGTCTGGTAACATCGGCCAAATCGTGGCTCTCGCACGCGGGTGTGGATCGAGAATTGGCAATTTTGCCGCCGAACGCGCCCGAAGGTGTCGCGAAGATTTCGCCGGTGGAAGCGTCACGGTTGTACTTGGCGCACCTGCGCGAGGCCTGGGATGAAACGCATCCGGAGGAGGCGTTCGACGGCCACCAGGTGCTGGTGACGGTCCCCGCATCGTTCGATGAAGTGGCGCGGGAACTAACGCTGAAGGCAGCGGAGCAGGCTGGGTATCGCAACGTCTTGCTGCTGGAAGAGCCGCAGGCTGCGTTCTATGCATGGATCGAGCGCAACGCCAACTGGCGCGAGCAGGTGGGCGTGGGCGACTTGGTCCTGGTGATTGATATTGGCGGCGGCACCACTGACTTCACGCTGATCGCCGTGAAGGAGCAGTCCGGCGAGATCGCACTGGAGCGAATTGCCGTAGGCGATCACATCCTGCTGGGTGGCGATAATATCGATGCGGCTCTCGCGCATAGCGTGGCGCAAACATTGCCAAAGAAGCTGGATGCGATCCAATTTCATGGGTTGTGGCAGCAGTGCCGCGCAGCGAAGGAAGTTCTGCTGGCGGAAGAGGGCGGCTCGGGCGAACAGGCGATTACGATTCTGGGGCGCGGGACGGGAATCGTCGGCGGAACGATCAAAACGAACCTGAAGCGCGACGATTTACAGCGCATTTTGCTTGATGGATTTCTGCCGGTGGTCGCCATGGATGCGGCACCCGAAGGGCGGTCTGCGTCGCTCTCGGAATTAGGTTTGCCGTTTGCCGCCGACGCCGCCATTACCCGGCACCTGGCTCATTTTTTGCACCGGCATGATGCGCGACCGAC
The DNA here is from genome assembly GCA_964504905.1 of uncultured Bordetella sp. Classification (GTDB taxonomy): domain Bacteria; phylum Acidobacteriota; class Terriglobia; order Bryobacterales; family Bryobacteraceae; genus Palsa-187. Next base: position 11,299 of record CAZDGT010000339.1, read on the forward strand.
GCATGTTCTGTTCAACGGTGGAGTGCTTCGCGCGAAGGTGGTACGAGAGCGCATTCTAGAAGTGCTGAATCAATGGCTACCTAAGCCGGTGACAGCGCTCGCCTCCGATGACCTGATGCACGCGGTGGCGCGCGGCGCTGCGTACTATGGACTCGCTCGTCAAGGCAAAGGCGTGCGGGTTCGCGGTGGTGTGCCGCGCAGCTACTATATCGGCATCGAGACCGCCATGCCTGCTGTACCCGGAATGAAGCCCCCGCTGAAGGCTCTTACCGTAGTTCCCTTTGGCATGGAAGAAGGCGCAGGACATGAGATCAATGCCCGTCAGTTCGCTCTACGGATCGGCGAGCGAGCGCGCTTCCGCTTGTTTCAATCGACGGACCGTAAGCAGGACGCGCCAGGGGAAATGCTCGACGAGATCGCGCCGGATATGGAAGAGTTGACTCCCGTGGAGGTGTCGCTGCCGGGCAACGCGGGCGAAACTGTTCCGGTCACGCTAGAAAGTCTGGTCACCGAGACCGGCATGCTGGAACTCTGGTTTGTTGCGAGCGATCAGCGGCGCTGGAAGCTCGAATTCAATGTCCGTCCCCGGACTACTTCTGACTCAGGCCGCCGTCCACAGCCAGCACCTGCCCGGTGATGAAATTCGTGGCTGTCAGGAAATAAATCACGGCGTCGGCGATTTCCTCGGCGGTGCCGGCGCGTTGCGCGGGTGTGGCGCAGATCAGACGCTCAATTCGCTCGTCGCGTTCGCCAAAAGGAATCACGCCGGGGGCCACGGAGTTCACTGTTACCTTTGGCGCAAAGGCTTTGGCCAACGCACGCGTGAGCATGATGACTCCCGCCTTGGATGCGCAGTAATGAGCGTGGTCTGCCCAGGGGCGCAGCCCGCCGAGCGAACTGATATTCACGATGCGGCCGCCCTCGCCGGCGATCATGCGGCGCGCGGCTTGCTGGCAGCAGAAAAACGTGGCCTTGAGATTGACGTCGTGGATAAAATCCCAATCCGCTTCGGTGACTTGCAAGGGATCGATCCGAGTAAAGCGCCCTGCGTTGTTCACCAGGCCGTCGATGCGCCCGAAGTGCTGCTCGACCTCGGTAAAGAGGCGCTCGATTTCGGCGACGTGTTCGAGGTTGGCCTGAAACACAGGCGCGTTACCGCACTCGGCCGCAGTGGCGTGAGCTGCATCCGCGGAGCCGCTATAGTGGATCGCAACGCGCGCGCCTGACTGCGCGAGCCTCAGCGCGATACCGCGTCCGATGCGCTTGGCGCTGCCGGTGACCAGAATCACGCGTCCATCAAGAGAGGCCATGTCTACATTATGAAGGCGTAGAGCGCTATGCGGCCGGGTCGCCATGCACTTCGATCTCTT
>CAZDGT010000340.1:0-1903 GCA_964504905.1 uncultured Bordetella sp.
GCACCACGGGCCAATACGGCGGGCTGACGACCAACGTCACCTTCGCGCCCGGCACGTATGTCATTCACCTCGACCTGGCCGGTTCGATCTATCCGGGCATTCCGGGTGGCGTCAGCATCTCGTTCGGCGGCTTCAGCGAGAACATCGTCCTCAATGGTCTCGAGACGGCCAGCATCGACCGCACCATCACGCTGACCGAGCCGGCGCAGCTCACGATCATGGATCTGGGCTTGTCCGGTAACGGCAACATCGGCGCGACCCTGCTCGGCGTCTCGATCGCGGGCGGCTGCGCCATCGGTAACGAAGACACGACGATCCCGCTGCACATCGCTTCGGCGCTGACCGACACCGACGGTTCCGAGACGCTGTCGATCCTGATCTCGGGCGTGCCCACGGGCGCGACCTTGTCCGCCGGCACGAACAACGGCGACGGTTCTTGGACCCTGACGCCCGCGCAGTTGTCGGGCCTGACGGTCACCCCGCCGCACAACAGCGACGTGGACTTCACGCTGACCATCGCCGCGACCTCGACCGAGGGTGCCAACGGCGACACCGCCACCACCACGGCGACGGTCACGGTCGTCGTCAACGCGGTGGCCGATGCCCCGTCCGTCACGGCGGGCCCGGTCTCGGGCGACGAAGACAGCGCCATCGCGCTGAACGTCTCCGCTGCGCTGACCGATACGGATGGCTCGGAGAGCCTCTCCAACATCGTCATCTCGGGCGTGCCCACCGGCGCGATCCTGTCCGCCGGCACGAACAACGGCGACGGCAGCTGGACGCTGACGCAGGGTCAGCTCTCCGGCCTCACGATCACCCCGCCGCATAACAGCGACGTGGACTTCACCCTCACGGTCTCCGCGACCTCGACAGAAGCGGCGAACGGTTCTTCCGCCACCACCACGGCTTCCATCGCCGTGACGGTCGCGGCGGTGGCCGACGATCCGCTGGTGACGGTCTCGAACGCCGCGGGCAATGAAGACACCGCCATCGGCCTCAACATCACGGCCGCGCTTGGCGACACCGACGGCTCCGAGACTCTCTCGGTCACCATCTCCGGCGTTCCGACCGGTGCGGTTCTGTCCGCCGGCACGAACAACGGTGACGGCACCTGGACCCTGACGCCGGCGCAACTTTCCGGCCTGACGGTCACGCCGCCGCATGGCAGCGATGCCGACTTCACGCTGACCGTTTCCGCGACCTCGACCGAGGCTGCTAACGGCGACAGCGCGACGGTCACGGCGTCCATCGCGGTCAACGTGACGGGCACGGCCGATGCGCCGGCGCTTACGGTCGACAACACGGCCGGCGGCAACGAAGACACGGCGATCCCGCTCGATATCCACGCGGCGCTGACGGACACCGACGGTTCCGAGACGCTCTCCGGCATCACCATCGCGGGCGTGCCCACGGGCGCCACGCTCTCGGCCGGCACCAATAACGGCGACGGCAGCTGGACTCTGACTCCGGCCCAGCTCTCCAGCCTCACGATCACCCCGCCGCACAACAGCGACGTGGACTTCAACCTGACCGTGTCGGTTACCTCGACCGAGACGTCGAGCGGCAGCACCGCGACCACCACCGCGACCATCAACGTGGCGGTCAACGCGGTTGCCGACGCGCCGGCCCTGTCGGTCGGTAACTCCGTGGTATTCAACGATAATTTCGATGGCGAGACGCCGTCCGGCGGCGAGCTGAACCACTTCGACTTCGCCAACTGGGATGTCTCGACGGGCTCGGTCGACCTGATCGGCAACGGCTTCTTCGACGCCTTCCCGGGCAACGGCCTCTAGGTCGACCTGGCCGGCACGACCAGCCAGTACGGTGGCCTGACGACCAACGTCACCGTCGCCCCGGGCACCTACGTCATTCACCTCGACCTTGCGGGCTCGATCTACGCGGG
>CAZDGT010000341.1:0-4976 GCA_964504905.1 uncultured Bordetella sp.
CTGGCGAAACGTTGCCCGCCGTTCTTGATATTCGAGCGCCGCGCAAACTAGCGCTGCGCTACGGGGAGAATCCCCATCAAACGGCCGCGCTATATGCGGGCGGCACCGTCGGAATTGCCGGGGCGGAACAATTGCACGGCAAGGAGCTCTCCTACAACAATCTGGTGGATCTGGACGCAGCTTGGCAATTGATCGCCGAGTTTGGCGCACCAGCTTCGGCGATTATCAAGCATACCAATCCCTGCGGCTGCGCTGAAGGATCGACGCAAGTGGAAAGCTACCGCAAGGCGTTCGAGGCGGATCCCATCTCGGCGTTCGGCGGCGTCCTGGCGTTTAACCGGACGCTGGAGGGAGACACTGCCGCGGAAATCGCGAAGACCTTCATCGAAGCGATTGCAGCCCCGGACTACACTGACGAAGCGTTCCGGATCTTGAAGGAGAAGAAGAATCTCCGGCTATTGAAGGTTTCGACGGAAGCCCCGGAGGTGGTTGTGAAGTCCATCAGCGGGGGATTTCTAGCACAGACTTCCGATGTTCATCGTTTGTCACGCGCCGAGACCCAAGTGAAGACGAAACGCACCCCGACGGATCCGGAGTGGACGGCTCTCGAGTTCGGCTGGAAAGTATCCAAGCACGTAAAGAGCAACGCCATCGTATACGCGCGCGCAAGTGACGGGCTGGGGCAGGCCATCAGCGCGGGCGCTGGACAGATGAGCCGCGTCGATTCTGTTAAGTTCGGTGCGATGAAGGCGGTTTTGCCGCTGGCCGGCTCCGTGGTCGCTTCCGACGCCTTCTTCCCGTTTCCCGATGGTGTTGAAGAGGCCGCCCGCCATGGGATCACCGCGGTGATTCAGCCCGGAGGGTCTGTGCGCGACGACGAAGTGATCGCGGCGGCGGATCGCCTAGGTCTAGCGATGGTGTTTACCGGAGTGCGGCACTTCCGGCACTAGGTCTCGCTAAACAGCTTAAGTTTGTTTTCGACGCTGGTGACGCCCTTCACCTTCTTCGCGAGGCGGGCGGCTTTTTCGCGCGCTCTCTCATCGTGGACGCGTCCTTGCAGAGTCACGGCGCCGTTCTTGACTATGACTTCGAAACCTGCGCCCTTCACCTCGGCGTCGTCGGCCAGCTTACGGCGGACCGCATCGTAGATGCGATCGTCGTCAGGTGTTCCTTGCGCCATAACCAGCATAGGCACAAGCAGAACCAGGATTAGAAGCACGGAAATCAGACGCATAAGATACCCTTTCAATTTTACAGAAAATCATCGCCAGTCGACCGCAGTGAGAAAGGAAGGGTCCTGGCGCCAGCCGGCGCGCACTTTGACGAATGTTTGCAGGAAGACCTTGCGGCCGAACAGCTGTTCAAGTTCTTTGCGGGCCAGCGTCCCGATTTTCTTGAGCGCCGCTCCGCCAGCACCGATAAGGATCGCCTTCTGCCCTGGCCTCTCGACATAGATTGTCGCGGCGATACGCAGCAGTTTAGGGGTATCCTCCCAGGAATCGATCACCACGGCAGTAGCGTGCGGTACTTCCTGTTGCGTGTGGTGCAGGACCTTTTCACGAACTACCTCGGCGGCCAGGAATCGCTGCGGCTGGTCAGTCAGATAGTCGTCGGGATATTGCGCGGGGCCGGAGGGCAGCCGCTGGATGATTTCCTGCTGCAGGACATCCAGACCATCGCCAGTCTTCGCGGAAATCGGGATGTACGCAGCGAAATCGTGCAGCGGACGATATTTTTCGATCAGATCGAGGATCTTGGGTTTTTCGTCCAGCCAGTCAACCTTGTTGAGAACGGCGATAACGGGTGCCTCGACCTTCTTGGCGAGGTCTACTGCTTCAAGATCCTCATCGCTGAAGGCCGTCAGCGCGTCGATGACGAAGAGCACTACGTCGGGCGCTCCTGCAGCGGCGCGGACCGTATCCATCATGCGCTTGTTCAGCAGCGTATTGGACCGGTGAATGCCGGGCGTATCGACGAATACGATCTGGGCTTGCGGCAGCGTTAGTACGCCTTGGATGGACGTGCGCGTAGTCTGCGGCTTCGACGCCACGATCGCTAGCTTGGTCCCCAGCAGTGCATTCAGCAGCGTGGATTTGCCCGCATTGGGACGCCCCAGGATGGTGACGAATCCGGCGCGGTGTTTGATCTTTTTCATTCCCTCGCCGCGGCTTTCGCGACCCGGACTTGATCGACCCGCACCTGATTCGCGGACAGCACCTCTATCGAAATACCATCCCGCTCCGTGGTTTCTCCCACCTCGGGAACGTGACCAAGCCACTCCGTGACCAGACCTCCGGCGGTGGTCGATTCGGTGCCCTCGGCCAGGTGGAAATCCAGCAGGTCTTGCAGGCGGCCGATGTCGAAGCTGCCGGAAACCACATAGCTGCCGTCGGGCTGGGCGCTGAAATCGCGTTCCGGCTCGTGTTCGTCGTGGATTTCGCCGACGATCTCTTCCACCATGTCTTCCATCGTGACAATTCCCGCCGTCGAACCATATTCGTCCACCACTACGGCCATGTGCGCGCCCTCTTCCTGCATCTCCCGCAGCAAATCGTTGACCGGCTTGGTCTCGGGAACGGCTCGGATCGGGCGCACAATATCGCGGACCTTGCGCTTGGCGCGCTCGTCGTCATCCAGCTCGAACATATCGCGCACATGGACGAAGCCCACAATCTGGTCGACGGTCTCTTCGTAGACCGGGATGCGTGAATACTGCTCATTGATCACCAGCTCGCGCAACTCTTCGAGCGAAGCGTCCTGGCGGATTGCGACAATACGCGGGCGCGGAGTCATGATTTCGCGCACGGTAGTGTCGCCGAAAGCCACCACGGATTGGATCAGCTCGCGATCGCCCTTTTCGATGATTCCTTCTTCTTCGCCGGCCGCGATCAGAGCGTCGATGTGCTCTTCTGGCGTTGGCGCTTCGTCGGCTTGCGGATGGTCGCCAAGGTCGAATACCGACTGCAGGAAGTTCAACGCCCAGGTAAGGGGCCGCATTACAAGAGCCATCAGGCGGAAGAGGGGAACGAGAGGCAACAGCTCGTGTCCCGTGCTCTTGCGATAAATGATTTGCGGGATGACGTAGGTGCCCAGAATCGCATAGGAGCTCACCAGCAGTACGGCGACGATGAGCGCTTCCCAGTCTCTGGCATTGTGCGCCGTAAGAGCCAGCGTCAGGCAGCCGAGTACGGCCAGGCCCAAATGTTTCACCAGGGAGAAAGTGAGCGCGCCCGCTTCCGTTTCGAGACCGATCTTGCTTTCCAGCGTGGCTTTAAAAAACTCGAGCGATGGCAGCTCCCGCGCGCGGATACGCAACGATTCCAGGTACAGCACCTGAATTGTCGTCGCCAGAGTGACAATGATTGCCACGAGCGCGTCTAAGGCGAGAAGTAATAGCGTCATTACAGCGCCCTCCGCGTACGCTCGATGAGCCCGTGCGGCAAGCCCAGTCGCTTGCGCCAGCGGGCTTCCGCTCGCGCCATCTCGCCAGAATCGCTTTCATGGTCCATTCCCGCCAGATGCAGCGCTCCGTGCAGCATCAGAATCCGCAATTCGTCGGTAAGCGAGTGGCCGCGCTCGGCTGCCTGGACGCGGGCGCGGTCGATAGAAATGGCGATATCGCCCGCGAGCCCATTTTGGACTGCGGCGGGAAACGACAATACGTCCGTTGCCTGGTCCTTCGCGCGATATTTGCGGTTCAATCGGCGGATTTCAGCGTCATTCGCGATCACGCAGGAGATGGTCCGGCCGCGCGCGACACGCCGCGTGATCTCACCTAGAAAATGGCGCAACTCTTCCCTGGGTACTCTTCGGGAAGTACGAAACAACAGCGGTATGTCGTCGGGTGACATGTGGAGCGGCGTCAGGCCGCTGTTTCAGGGACGGTTACCGGTTCCGTGGCAACCTCTGTGGGCGTTGTATCCGCCAGTTTGAGCGACAACTGGCGATTGGCGCCAATGATTTCGTTGTAGCGCTCGTAAGCCTTGACGATTTTTTGCACAAGATTGTGGCGCACCACATCGCGATCGTCGAATTGCACGAAGCTAATCCCCTCGACGTTGCGCAGCACATCGACTACTTCCACCAGCCCGCTGCGCATCCCCGGCGGCAAGTCGATTTGGGTTACGTCGCCGGTGACTACCATCTTGGAGTTGAAGCCCTGACGCGTCAGGATCATCTTCATCTGCTCAGGCGAAGTGTTTTGCGCTTCATCCATGATGATGAAACTGTCGTTGAGCGTGCGGCCGCGCATGAAAGCCAGGGGCGCGATTTCGATGGTGTTGCGTTCCAGCAACTTCTCGACTTTCTCCGCCTCGATCATGTCGTAAAGCGCGTCGTAGAGCGGACGGAGGAAAGGGTCGACTTTTTCCTGTAAAGTCCCTGGCAGGAAACCCAGGCGCTCGCCTGCTTCGACCGCGGGGCGGGTCAATACAATACGGCTGACGCGCTTCGAGAGCAGCGCCGAAACGGCCATGGCCACGGCTAAATAAGTCTTGCCGGTACCGGCCGGCCCGATTCCGAAGACCAGATCGTGATGCTCAATCGCATCGAAATAACGGCGCTGGTTCATGGTCTTCGGCGTGATGATTTTCTTGCCGAAGCTGCGCTGTTTGCCACTTTCCACCAGGCGCCGGAGACTGGCGTCGGGGTCTGCTGTCACCACTCGCAAAAAGCTATTGAGATCGCCGTTATTGAACACGTGGCCATCCCGAACAAGTGCCACGTAGTCATCCAGAATGCCTGCGGCGCGAGCCACGGCGGTATCCTCGCCTTCGATTTCGAGCGAGTCATTGAGCAGGCGTGTGCGGACGTTCAGGCCCGATTCAATCAGGCGGATATTTTCATCTCGCGTCCCAAACAAGGACTCAATTCCACGGCTGATTTGTACGCTGGATTTCATTCGAGGGAAGTGCGGGAGTAGGACACGAAGCCGGACATCCGCGGGCGCGGAGGCTGGGTCAACATCTAATTCTAGA
>CAZDGT010000342.1:0-2871 GCA_964504905.1 uncultured Bordetella sp.
CAAAATGAGCGGAATCGAAATGCTGGAACGAATCGTCGCCTTCGACCCCGCCATCGACGTGATCCTTATGACGGCGCACTATACAACCGAGACCGCTGTTGAAGCCATCCAAAAAGGCGCCTGCGACTATTTGAACAAGCCGATTTCGATCCCGGCTCTGCGCAGCCGCGTGGAACGGTTGCTGACCGATGCGCGGCAGCGCCAGCGCGCACTCGACCTTGATCGCGAACTGCTTGAAACGTCGCGCTTTGAAGGTATGATCGGCCGCAGTCCATTGATGTGGGAGTTGTTTGCGCGCATCCGCCGCGTAGCCCGTCATTACCGTTCCGCGTTGATCGGCGGACCGACGGGTACCGGCAAGGATTTGGTCGCCCGGGCGTTGCACAATTTGAGTCCCGCCAGCGGCGGACGTTTCGTTACGTGCAACTGTTCGGCTGTGGTGGAAACGCTGTTTGAAAGCGAACTTTTCGGCTATGTGAAGGGCGCGTTCACCGGGGCTACTACAGACAAGATGGGTCTGTTCGAATTCGCCCATGGCGGCACGCTATTCCTGGACGAGATCGGCGACATGCCGCTCACCACCCAAGCGAAGTTGCTGCGGGTGCTGCAAAATCAGGAAGTGACGCGCGTGGGGTCCGTGACCCCTCGCAAGGTCGATGTGCGAGTAGTGGCCGCCACCAATCGCGACGTGCAGGAAATGATCGCTCAGAAGCTGTTTCGCGAGGACCTCTACTACCGCCTGGCGATGGTCGAGCTGAAGACGCCCGCGCTGGCGGAGCGCAAAGAGGACCTGCCGCTGCTCGAGAAGTTCTTTCTGGAGCGTTTTTCCACGCAGTTCGATAAAGAAATTCGCGGTCTTACCCGGCGCGCGCAGATCGTCCTCGCGCGGCATTCCTGGCCGGGCAATGTTCGGGAACTCGAAAACGTGCTGGGACACGCCGCCATGATGACTCTGAGCGACATGATCGACATCGAAGATCTGCCAGAGTCTATCCGAAGGCCCGAAGACTGGAAGGCCGTCTCGGCGACCGCCACCCCCGCGGGTGATTCTACAGTCTCGTTCGAAGACCACGAGCGCGAACTGTTGACGGATGCGCTTGAACGCGCGGGCGGCAATCAATCGGAGGCCGCCCGTATTTTGCGCATCAGCCGCGACCGCATGCGTTACAAGATGGCGAAATACAACTTGCACTAGGCCGCTGTCGCTGTTTTCTTATCCGTAATCGCCTGCGGAGCGTTCTTGGGAGCCTTGACCGTCAAAATCCCGTTCTCAACGTTGGCGGTCACGCGATCCACATCGATCGGTTGCGTGACCTCGAACCGGCGGTACAGTTCCTTGTCGTTGAATTCGCTGTAATAGACACCTTTTTCTTTCCTCTCCAGATGATACCCGTGATTTCCGCGGACGAGTATTTCGCCCGGCTGCGCGGTCACGTGCACTTCCTTGGGATCAAAGCCCGGCACGGCCACGGTGATCTGGAGCTCCTTATCGGTTTCCGCCAACTCAGCGGGTGGCACCCAGAACAGGTCGCGCTCGGCCCGAAGCCAGTCGTCCAGTTCTTGCCCGGGATTGCCGCCACGGCGCTCGAACATCTCAAAAGCTTTTTTCCGAATCATCTCGAAAGTGTCTCGCGGATCTTCCATTGCGGAAGCAATCCTCTCCTCCTCGTTCTTCGCTTTCTGGACCATAAGGTTTGCCATGATGACTTACCCTCCTGGAGCTTTGATGTGCAATCTGCGAGCCACGTTTCGACAAGTGTTATGCACCGCCATGAGTGATATTGCGCCATATGGATAAGAGGCTTGGGCAACTTCCCCCACATGGCAGGCGGTTGTCCTGACGCTCTCCCGTGTTTCATGAGATTTAGGTTGGAACGTGAAATGCGAAAGGTGATAGCGGAGTGAGTTTGAGAGTAGGTGCGGAAACACCACACCTATTGGCGGAATGATTGGCCTCTTCCGCCAGCGGCGGTCCCCCCCACGGAGCCGCCGCTCTCAATCTTTGGCTAGAGGGAGAAGGATACTATGCGTCTCTCCGTCGCAATACTTCTTCTGCTGGTCGCAGCGAGTGTCGCCTACACCCGCAGCCCCGTTACGTTTAACAGAGATATCAACCCCATTCTGCGCAAGAACTGCCAGGGATGTTACAGTCCCGCCCACATCGCTCCGATATCGCTCGTAACCTACGAAGAAACCCGGCCTTGGGCGTTACAAATCCGGGCGATGGTGGTTAACGAGAAGATGCCGCCTAAAATCGCGGAGTCGCATATCGGACTGTTCGGCGACAGCGGACGGCTCAGCCCCAGTGAGATCGATACCATCGTGCGTTGGGTGGATGAAGGTGCGCTGGAGGGGAGTGCATCCGGCAAGTGATTGTGTGAGCATGGCAACCGGATTGCACATTGAGCTAGTGCAAAAGGAGAGAGGCCATGCCCAGTATCAAACACATTCTTTTCCCAGTGGATTTCTCGGACCGTTCGAATACTGCCGTCCCGTTCGTTGCGGAACTGGCTCGACGGACCGACGCCAAAGTAACCCTCTTCGCAGCAGCGCACCTGCATTACATGGAGGGGTTGGAGGGAACGCCATTCATCGATCCCAAAGTGATTTTAGACGGTGTGAAATCACAACTTGACAAAGCTTTCTTGAGTGACTTCGCCGGCCTGCAAGTGGAACGAGTAGCGGTTCTTGGAAATGCTGCTCAGGCGATTACGGATTTCATCGCAGCCAATAAGGTCGACTTGGTGATGATGCCCACTCACGGATATGGACCCTTCCGCCAGCTCTTGCTGGGATCGACGACTGCGAAGGTGCTGCATGATGTCCACGTTCCGGTTTGGACCAGCGCCCACACCGGGGATGTGCCGGACC
>CAZDGT010000343.1:0-13666 GCA_964504905.1 uncultured Bordetella sp.
CGACCAGCCGGAGGACACAGTGCTCGCCCCCATAGCGTATTCGAGGGTCAGATCCCAGCCGATGATCCACGCGAACAACTCGCCCAGGGTCGCGTAGGCGTAGGTATAGGCGCTGCCCGCCAGCGGAATCATGGCGGCAAATTCGGCGTAACACAGTCCGGCGAACGCACATCCCATCCCTGACAGGATGAAGGAAAGCATTAGGCCTGGCCCGGCATAGTGGGCGCCGAGCCCGGAGAGTACGAAGATCCCCGCGCCAATCACCGCGCCCACGCCGAGCGCCGTGAGTTGGAAAGGCCCAAGGGTCCGTTTCAGGCTGTGCTCACCCGATTCCCCCGCTTCCTTTATCAACAGATCCAATGGCTTAGTGGCAAATAGATTCATCGATGCTCCGCAGTCGGGGGATGAACGTAGCTTAATAGCAGAAGTCTAGCAGAGTGCTTCAGTGCCCCGCCTTCAGAGCGGGATGTACGATAACAGTAGTGGCTTCCAGCTTGCCCCCCCAAAAAGCCTTGAAACAAGCGTCTCCTCTAGAGGCGAAGCAAGGCGCGGCGTCTCCGGTACAAGAGTTGTGAAGCTCGATCAAGCCAATCTGGACCCCATAGAAATCCCCCAGTCGAGTCGCAAGGCCGCGCGGGTGGCACTATTAGTGGCGGGTGCGTTCTTCATGGAGAACCTGGACGGCACCGTGATCGCCACGGCGCTGCCGCAGATGGCGTTGTCGTTCGGGGCGCATCCGATCGACCTCAACCTGGGCATGACGGTGTACATGCTGACGCTGGCGGTGTTCATACCCGTGAGCGGATGGCTGGCGGACCGCTTGGGGGCGCGCACAGTATTCTCCACGGCGATCGGGCTGTTCACCGTGGCGTCCATGATCTGCGGGATCAGTAATACCCTGACGCAGTTCACGGCGGCGCGTGTCCTGCAGGGGATCGGTGGAGCCATGATGGTGCCGGTGGGGCGGCTGGTGGTGCTGCGAATCACCGAGAAAAAAGACTTGATGCGCTCGATGTCCTACATCACCTGGCCAGGATTGATGGCTCCGGTGCTGGGGCCTCCCCTGGGCGGATTCATCACGACCTACTCAACTTGGCGCTGGATCTTCTATTTGAATGTGCCCCTGGGCGTTATCGGAACGGTGCTGGCGCTGTCGTGGACCGACAATGAGCGGGAGGATACCGAACGTACCTTCGACTGGCTGGGCTTCGCGCTAGCGGGCTCGGCCTGCGTGGCTTTCATGTACGGCCTGGAGTTGATGGGGCAGCAGACGTCACAATGGCGGACGGTTGGGGCTCTGCTTGCCTACAGCTTGCTGGCGGGCGCATTGGCAACGCTGCATATGCGGCGAACCGAGCATCCGCTGCTCGACCTTTCGTGTCTGCGCCAGCGGACCTTCGCGGTTTCGATCTGGGGAGGATCGCTGTTCAGAACGGGGATCATGGCGTCACCGTTCTTGCTGCCGCTGATGTTCCAGGTGGCGTTTGGCATGAACCCGTTTCAATCCGGACTTCTGGTGCTCACCATGTTCGCGGGCAACTTCGCGATGAAATCGGTGACCACGCCGGTGCTGCGGCGCTGGGGTTTTCGCAGTGTAATTTTAGTCAACGGAATCATTTCGGCGCTGCTATTGCTGGCGTGCGGGTTGCTCTCGCCAGGAACCCCAAAGGCGGCAATGGTGGCGGTGCTATTCTTGCACGGACTCTCGCGATCGATGCAGTTCACGGCGCTGAATACGTTGGCGTTTGTGGACATTCCCAAGGCTCTGATGAGTTCGGCCACGAGTTTTGCGGCGGTGGTCCAACAGATGGGGATGGGCCTGGGCGTGGCAGTGGGTGCGGTAGCGCTGCGGGGCGCCGGATGGATACGGGGCGAGCAGGCGGGCACTCTCACCCTGATGGACTTTCACATAGCTTTTTGGATGGTGGCGGCGCTTGGTCTGCTGGCCGTGGCGGACTGCTTCGCCCTGCCGCGCGACGCTGGGGCGGAAGTGAGCGGTCACCGGGCGGCTTGAAGCCGTCGACTGCTATTCGGGTGTCGTTCCGGGAGATCCGGCAAACACATCGAGAAGCATACTGACAACGTAGGCTATCGCGATCCCCGCGAAGGCGCAGGCGATGTACGTCAAGGTCACGGAGACGCCCAGGGCGTCCGGCAGCCGCCAGGCCAGCAATATTCCGAGCACTCCACCAAGGATCGAAGCAATAAATCGTCTTTGCATATTTGTTCCTTCTGTTCCACTATCGGACAAGAAGGGCAGGAAAAGCGCTAGAGAGTTGCGCCCAAAGCTTCGGGGAGGATGCCTTAGGGCCCGTCCCAATTCCATTGCAGTACGCCAGGCGCTAGGGGACTACCCTGCGCATGGGGAAGGTCGCGCCGAAGGCGCTACTTGGTGAAATAGTAAACGCCTGACAGCGCCGCCAGCAAGCCTGCGAATTGGTATAGAACTACGTTGTCGGGGTGCTCCGGCGCATCCTTCGTGAAACACCGCCATACGGCGACGAGCGCCACGAGGATCAGCATGGTTTCCGCCGTCCAGAACCATAGCAATCCGGCCAGTGCGGCGATATAGATGCGGTGCTGCCTTGTCAGGGCCCGGAAGCCGCGGCTGCCGTCGAGCTGCCAGACCGGAATCAGATTGAATACGTTGATCCAGGCCCCCACCTTGGCGAGCGCCGAGAATAGGCCCGAATCGGTGATCACACCGATCCCCATGCAGGCCAGCGCGGCACCCAAGCCCCAAAGCGGACCCGCCAATCCGACGCGCGCGTCTTCGGCAGGGGATGCTGGGTAAGCCTTGAGCCGTACGAAGGCGCCGAAGCCGGGAATAAACATGGGAGGGCTGGCCGGGATTCCATAGCGCGCGAGCGCCATGACGTGACCCATCTCATGCACGTAAATGGAGAGTACGAAGCCCAGTCCAAATTTCCAGCCGTAGAGTGCCCAATAAACCCCGATCGATACCAGCATGGAAAGCAGTGTGTTGACTTTCGTCAGGCCCAGCAGCACCAGCTTGCCCTTGGTCAGCACCAGCAAGCCCACAGTTTTGAACTTGAAGAGCAGCGCGCCGATGGTTCCCAACACGCCCAACTTCTTGCGAGCTCCGCCGGATTCCGCCGCGGGCGGGGGCAGCAAGACCGGTTGCGGATTTTCAGGCTGCATCGGGGCGATCCTGCTTCCATAATCGCAGGAAGATGAGGCGCATCGCCGCAAGCAAGGGGATGGAAAAGAAGATCCCTGGAATGCCACCCAGCTCTCCGCCCGCGAGAACGCCGAATATGATCAGCAGCGGATGGATGCGCATTCCAGAGCTCAGCAGCAGCGGCTGCAGCACGTAGTCCTGAAACACGCGATAAACCACCAGGAACGCCACCAGCAGGAACCAATGCGTATACCCGCTGACGAGTCCCACCAAGACGATAATCACCGCCGCAATGAACGGTCCCACCGCTGGAATGAATTCGAGAGTCCCGGCGATTCCCCCTAAGAGCACGGCATAGGGGGCGCCTGTGAGGCCGAGAAACGCCGAGTAGACCACAAAGGCGACGATCGACAGAATAACCAGGGCACGCAAATACTGGGACAGCAAACGATGAAGGTCGTGCAGGATCTGATGCGCCAGGAACTGATGCTTTCGGCTCACGCTATGGATGAAACCATCGCGCAACGCTTTGCCGTCTTTGATGAAGAAGAATGCCAGGATGGGCACTAGCACCGCGCTTACGGCGGCGCCTAAGCCGGTGGCCAATTCCCGCAGCGCCTGGCCGGTTAGAGCAAGAGCGTTCCGTCCGAATTCGTCCAGCCGGTCGCGAAGCCAATTGCCCAGACGTTCCCTCATAGGATCGAGCCATGACGGCAAAGGAATGCCAGCCAGGGGATCGCTCCGCAGCGAGTCCGGCAGTTTACCCGAGAGCGTACGCGCATCCGAGGCTACCGCCGAAGCAATACCAATGAGCACAGCCGTGAAGGCGACGATTAACAGACCGTAAACCACGGTCAAGGCTACCGTCCGCGGCACTCGAACAGACGTGAAGTGATCCACGAAGGTCACCAGTGGCGACAGCAGCAATGCTAAAAACATCGCCAGCATGAAGGTGACTAGAGCGCCGCGGATAGTATAGATCACGGCAACGGCTAACGCGAACAGGAACACGGTCCACGTGATCTTAAGAGCGCTCTGGTCGAGGGCTAGCATTTCGGCGTCCGCATGGCCTATAGAATAAACGAAGTGACTACAGCGGCAGATCACATGCGTGGGCTGGTGGCGGATTTGCAGGACCTGGAAGAGAAACTGCGGCTGGGGGGCGGCTCCGCGAAGGTCGAGAAGCAGCATCAAGCGGGCAAGCTCACGGCGCGCGAGCGCATTGCCAAGCTGATTGATCCTGGCACGATGTTTCTCGAGGTCGGGCTGCTGATGGGCTACGACAAATACGAAGGCCAGGCGCCTTCGGCCGGAGTGATCACCGGAGTGGGGCTGGTGGAGGGCCGGCACACGGTGATCGTTGCGAACGATGCCACGGTGAAGGCTGGTGCATGGTGGCCCGAGACAATTCCGAAAATTCTTCGCGCGCAGGAAATCGCCATGCGCAACCGGCTGCCGATTGTGTACCTAGTGGATTCGGCGGGTATCAACCTGCCTTATCAAGACAGCATTTTCCCGGGGCAATATGGCGCGGCGCGGATCTTCTATTACAACTCACTGATGCGGCGGAAACTCAGAGTGCCACAGATCGCGGCAGTGATGGGGATGTGCATCGCGGGCGGGGCGTATCTGCCCGCGCTATCCGACGTCATCATCATGGTGGAGGGAACCAGCTTCATGGGCCTGGGAGGTCCGAATCTGGTCAAAGGAGCAGTGGGGCAAGTAGTGTCGGCGGAAGCGCTGGGCGGTGCTTCCTTGCACACGCAGACCAGCGGCGTCGCACACTACAAAGCCAAGGACGATCTGAATGCGCTGCAGATCATCAAGGCCAAATTGCGCGAGTTGTCGGCGCTGGCGTCATCTGGCTCCAAGGGCAGCGCGCCCGCCAAACCAGCAGAAGGACTCTACGATCTAATGCCCGCCGATCATCGGCTGCCCTACAACGTGGAAGAAGTGATTGCCCGGATTGTAGACGCGGACGAATATCTCGAATTTCAGCCCGACTATGCGCCGGAGATGTTGTGCGCTCATGCCCGGCTCCAAGGGAGGGTAGTCGGTGTTATCGCCAACCGTCGCGGGTTCCTGAAGACAAGTGCCGGGCCGCGCATTGGTGGCATTGTGTACGCACAGTCGGCGCGAAAGGTGGCCTATTTCGTGGAGAATGCCGAGCGGCGCGGGTTGCCGTTGTTATATCTGCAGGATGTCTCTGGCTTCATGGTAGGCGCGGAGGCAGAGAGCGAAGGGATTATTCGCGCCGGGGCGGAGATGGTGGAGAGCATGGCCTGTGCCACCGTGCCGAAGATCATCCTGACACTGAATCATGCGAGCGGCGCGGGTTACTACGCGATGGCCGGGCAAGGATTCGATCCCCATTTCAGCTTCGCGTGGCCTACGGCTCGCATCGGCGTAATGGAGGGCGATGCCGCGGTGCAGGCTGTCCACGGTCCGGAGCTAGGGAAACTGAAAGCGAGCGGCGGGATGGTTCCTGCGGAGCTCCAAGAACGAATGGAGCAAACTCGGGCGGACTATGAGCACTGGCTGGATGCGCGTCATGCCGCGGCCCGAGGCCAAGTGGATGCGCTGATCGATCCGCTGGCGACCCGGCGCGTTTTGGCATTCGCGTTCGATGCTGCATCCGCCCACGGGCATCGCGAACATCTGATCGTGGAGACTTTGTGAGCTTACGCATTGAACAGGACGGGCGCTTGCGCCGCATCGCGCTAGCGGCGGTGGAGAAACGCAATTTGCTGGACGCAGTGATGTGCCAGGACCTGCTGCGCGAACTACGCGATGCTGTTGCCGACGACGAGGTGGGCGCCATCCTGCTCGAAGCGGACGGGCCCGTATTCTGTACTGGTGTCGATCCCGCGGCCGGCGAGGAGCTATTCACTATCGGCCGGCGAATCTGCAAGCCTTTGGTGGCGGCGGTGCAGGGGGTGGCTATCTCTGGAGGGCTGGCGTTGCTGGCTAATGCTCATGTGGTGCTGGCGGCGCAGGGCACCAGCTTCGGGCTGACGGACATTCGGGAGGGCAATTGGAATGAGTTGATCTACCGGGCCGTAGCCACCGCGATCGGCGAACGCCGCGCACTGGAGCTATGCCTGACGGGCCGTATTTTCTCAACTCCGGACGCCCTGGCTTGGGGACTGGTGCACCAGGTGGCTCCGGCGTTCGAACTCGACGACCGGGCGAGCGAAGTAGGCAGCGCTCTAGCCAGGGCCAATCCGGATGCGATACGCGCAGCGCTGCGGCGGTAATCCCTAGCGTTCTTCCAGGTGCTTTAGACGGGCGTCGAGCACTTCTTCCACGCGGTGCAACTCCGTGCGCCACATTTCCTTCATTTCCTCGAAACGCCGGTCTACGCCGTCGAACCTGCCGTCCATGTGGGAGCGTAGCTCTGCCAGCCGCAAGTTCACATCGCTCAAGCGAGCGTTATTGAGAAGGATGCCAATGAGCACGGTAAGCATTGTCGGCACCGTGGCAAGCGCGATCGTCAGCATCTGGGTATCGTTCATGTGAGTCTTCAATACCTAGTATCAGGATAGCCGGTTTCCTCTCTGACGAATTTCTATCCGGAGCGTGCCATCACCTTCAACCGCTCCTTGCGGACCGGCTTGGCGAAGAAGCGGAGCATACGGTCGCCGCCGTCGGAGAAGAGAGCCGCGAGACGGTTATCGATGGGGCGCAGGGCTTCCAAGTCACGGGCGATGGCGCGATGCAAGCGCTCGGCCGCAGACCGGTCCCAGGCTTTGTCGCCAGCCTTGCTGTAAGCTTTGAGCGCCCGGCTCCCCAGCGCCTCTACCACGCTTACAGCCTCCGCCCGGGGAAATCCCGCCGAGCGCAAGCTCTCCGCCGCTCCGGCGATCCAAGGCATCAAGAGCTGCGAGCCCAGATGCGCGCCCGCAAGGTAGAGAGGCTTGCAGGCCGGCCGGAGTTCAATCAGCTTCCGGCGATCCCGCGCCAGCAGTTTCCGGACTTCGGCCAGCGCTACCGGATGCCCTTCGCCGACAAATTTGTGCTCTCTCGATTCGGGAATGCAATTCAATGTTGCGATGCGGGCGCCTGCCATTCGCACCGGACTGGGGCAGAGGCTATCGCGAAGCGTATCGCACAAAATCACGGTCTTCCCCGCCAGCGGGATCGCGGACGCCAGTTCCGCCGCAAGGCAATCGAGAGTGGTCTCGGGGACACAGATCCAGATGAGGCTGCAAGGCGCCAAAGCCAGGTAATCCGGCGCACCGAATCCTGCTCGCAGTCCATTTGCGATGCGGCGCGAAACCTTCAGAGATGAACCCTTGACGGGGCCGAGCTGCGCCAGAAGCGCCGGCATGCGGGCCAAGAATGACTGATTGACGCCGCCTGCACCCACCAGTCCCGCCGGTATTCGGGATTTCATGTCATCGTCAAGCTAGAAGAAATTCCAATCAGAGCTTTGCTCTTGAGCTCTTTGATCCGATCCCGAAATGCGGCCGCTTGTTTGAAATCGAATCGTTGGGCCGCCGCACGCATCTTGATTTCAAGGTCGGCCAGATATTGATCCATTTGCTCGGGAGGAACGGGGCCCGAGTCTTCCACTTCTTCATCCAGCGGCACCGTCACGTAGTCACCCTCCGCGATCGCCACCAGGTTCAGGTCGATGGGCTTAATGATGGATTGTGGCACAATTCCGTTGGTATCGTTGTAAGCCCGCTGCAGCGTGCGGCGCCGCGTAGTTTCCTCGATCGCGCGCCGCATAGAGTCAGTTATCACATCCGCATAGAGCAACGCTTGCCCCTCCAGATGGCGCGCGGCGCGGCCCATGGTTTGGATAAGCGAGCCGGCCGAGCGCAGGAATCCTTCCTTATCGGCGTCCAGGATAGCCACTAGAGAGACTTCCGGCAGATCCAGGCCTTCGCGCAGCAGGTTGACTCCAATCAGAACATCGTAGGTGCCACGGCGGAGGTCGCGCAAGATTTTTACACGGTCGAGCGTGGAGACTTCCGAATGCAGGTAGGCGCACTTCACGCCGGCTTCCGAGTAATGTTCCGAGAGATCTTCGGCCATGCGCTTGGTCAATGTTGTTACCAGCACGCGCTGATCGCGTTCGGCGCGCAAGCGGATCTCGTGCAGCAAGTCGTCCACCTGGCCGCGGATGGGCCGGATGGTGACTTCGGGATCGATCAATCCCGTGGGGCGCAGAATTTGCTCGATCACCGCGCCGCCGGTTTTGGTGAGTTCGTAGGGCCCCGGCGTGGCCGAAACATAAACTGCTTGGTGCACGCGGTTTTCAAACTCCTCGAAGGTGAGGGGACGATTATCCAGGGCGCTGGGCAAACGAAATCCATACTTGACCAACTGCTCTTTGCGGGAGCGATCGCCGTGATACATCCCCTGCAATTGCGGAATGGTCTGGTGGCTCTCGTCGAGGAACATGAGGGCGTCGTGCGGCAGATAATCCAGCAACGTCGGCGGGGCCTGCCCCGGCAGGCGGCCCGTAAAGTGGCGCGAATAGTTCTCGATGCCATGGCAATAGCCGATCTGCTTGATCATTTCCAGATCGAACTTGGTGCGCTGCCAGAGGCGCTGCGCTTCGATTCGTTTGCCTTCTTTTTCGAGTTCGCCCTTCCACCAGTGCAGCTCGTTTTCAATGCTGCGCAGAGCCTTGTCGCGAGATTCCGGCTGCATCACGTAGTGGGTCTTGGGATAGATGGGCAGTCGCAAATAGGTCTGCTTCACCTGTCCGGTGAGTGGATCGATCTGCTCCAGCGATTCGATTTCATCGCCCCACATGCCGATGCGGTATGCAGAGTCGTCATAGGTGGGGAAGAGTTCGATGACGTCGCCACGCACGCGGAACGAGCCGCGCCTGAAGTCGCCCTCATTGCGCTCGTAGAGGATGCTGACCAGTCGCGCGGTGATTTCCTCGCGCGCGATTTTCTGCCCTTTTTCCAGCATCAGCAGCATGCCGTAATACGCTTCGGGCGACCCGATGCCGTAGATACAGCTCACGCTGGCGATAATGATGCAGTCGCGCCGCTCAAACAACGAGCGCGTGGCGGACAAGCGCAGCTTGTCGAGTTCATCGTTGATCGTGGCTTCCTTTTCGATGTAGACATCACCCGCGGGAATGTAGGCTTCCGGCTGGTAGTAGTCGTAGTAGCTGACGAAGTATTCAACTGCGTTCGAGGGAAAGTAGCTCTTGAATTCCTGATACAACTGCGCGGCCAGAGTCTTGTTATGAGCCAGCACTAGCGCGGGACGGCCGCTGGCCTCGATCACCTTGGCCATCGTGAAGGTCTTGCCGGAGCCGGTCACTCCCAGCAGAACCTGGTTTTGCTCGCCGTCGCGCAGGCCGCGCAAAAGCGCATCAATAGCCGCAGGTTGATCGCCTTTCGGTTGATAGTCGATCCCAAGCCGGAAGGCCATCTCTTTATTATAAAAGAGCGTGCAAATGCCAGCCGCCACAACGCGTGCCATGACCTTTGATCTTTATGCGTTGCGTTTCCGGTTCGCGACCTGCAAACTTCGGGATTTCTCGTCCAATACGTTGCGAGGAGCGTTTGGAAGCTCGCTGAAGAAGATCGATGCAGACGCGTACCGGCGGTACTTTGCTCCGAAGGCTACGCTCGGGTCGGGACCCAGCGGCTTAGCCGACCATCCGCGGCCGTTCGTGTTTCGCATCATGGACCGCATGGAAGCAGGACTGAACCTGTTTCTTTCCCGGGATCCCGACGCAGTGGATCTCTTCACGCGAGTAATGGCTGAACTGGGAACTTTGAGTTCCGTAACCGGGAAGGAACCGGTACGCCTCTCCTTACGTGCCACGGAACGAAAGGTTCAGCGCCTTCGTGTGCGCTTTCTGACTCCTACGGAACTCAAGGGAGCGGAACAGCCGGACTTCGGTATCCTGCTGGCGCGTATTCGCGATCGCGTGAGCGCTCTGCGCGAATTGTATGGTGACGGTCCGCTCGACATCGATTTCAAAGGGTTGGGCGAGCGCGCAAGCCGCGTCACGATGACGCGTTGCGAGCTGACGCATGTGGCCGCCGAACGGAGCAGCCGCAACACAGGCCAGAGACATTCACTGGGCGGATTTACGGGCTTCGCCGAATACGAAGGCGACCTTGCTGAGTTCGAGCCGTACCTCGAAATCGCGCGCTGGACCGGCGTGGGCCGCCAGACGGTCTGGGGCAAAGGAGAGATTGCCTACGAAGAGCTTTGAACGAGACTTGGTCCGCGGATGGCTGCATGAGCCGGAAGCGAACGCGTGCGGCAAGGGGTTGGTGATCGCGCACGGAGCAGGATCGAATTGCGATTCGCCATTGCTGCGCGCGGTGGCGGACGCGTTCGCGGTTGCTGGCTATCACGTTCTGCGCTGCGATCTTCCTTACCGTCAGCAGCGTCCGACAGGGCCGCCGTTTCCCGGCACGGCCGCCCGCGATCGGGAAGGTCTGCACCGCGCCGCGGAAGCCATGCGCGAGATCACACCTGCCTGCGTCATCCTCGGAGGCCATTCCTATGGAGGGCGGCAAGCCAGCATGCTTGCCGTGGAGGCTGCCGCCGTCGCGGACGCGCTGCTGCTGCTCTCTTATCCGCTGCATCCCCCGCGCAAGCCTGAGCAGCTTCGCACGCAACACTTTCCCGAGTTGCGCACGCCCGCCCTGTTTATTCATGGGACGCGCGATTCGTTCGGTTCTATTGAGGAAATGACCGCCGCGCTCACCGCCATTCCGGCCCGGCATCAGCTCGTCGCGATTGAAAAGGCGGGCCACGAACTGGGAACTGCGGCGGCTGCGGTTATACTGCGAGAAACAGAGTGCTTCGCGAACGCTTGAATCAAGTCGAAGAACGCATCCACAACGCTCTCGCCCGCTCAGGACGGCTGCGTTCCGATGTGACTCTCATCGCCGTCACGAAGAAGTTTCCACCGCAGGTAATGCTCGAAGCCTTCGACCTTGGCCTTCGCCACTTCGGTGAGAACTACGTGCAGGAGTTCGAAGCCAAACATACGGCGCTCTCCCATCTCTCGGGCACGACGTTTCATTTGATCGGCCACTTGCAAAGCAACAAAGCGCGCGTTGCGGCGGAGCTGTTTCAGGTGATCGAAACCGTGGATTCCGACAAACTCGCGCGCCGGTTAGATCAGGTTGGCACACCGCTCGACGTGATGATTGAGGTGAAGCTGAGTGAAGAGGAATCCAAGGCTGGCGCGGCTCCGGACGCGCTGCCGGCTTTAATCGCCGCCATCCGCGTCTGCCCAAACCTGCGCCTCACCGGCCTGATGACTATGCCACCGTGGAGCGACGACCCCGAACAAACTCGCCCGTACTTCCGAAAGCTGGCGACGCTCGCGCGCTCGCATGGTCTAAGGAATCTCTCGATGGGAATGTCGCACGATCTGGAAGCAGCGATTGAAGAAGGCGCCACGCACATTCGGGTGGGCACGGCCCTTTTTGGATCACGGCCTAAAACTGCGTAGCCGGTCGCGTGTCCGTTCCCACCCAAAGAGGGGGAGTGACATCTTCCCACGGCGGTAAAGATACCAGGTGAGGCTTCAATAACAGCAGGATTTCACTGCGGTTGTGCTCTTTCGTATGATGCGTGAACAAGCCGCCGATCCAGGGCAGGCTGGATAATCCGGCGACTCCGGTAGGTGTTTCAGAATCGGCTGTCGATACGAGTCCCGCGACCACCGCCCATTCCCCTTCCTTCAGTCTGACTTTGCCCTGATACTGCCGGCTGTCAATGACGGGAATCCCGTTGAAACTGCCCGTGCCTAAGTTCTTGAACTGCGCATCCAAATCCAGCGTCACTTCCATGTCCTCGTGCACCGTAGGCGTCATCTTAAGCACCAGCCCCAAATCCTCAAAACTCACCGAAGGCGACAGGCTTTGGCTTTGCGTCTGTGCTGCGCTGGCGCCGGAGAAACTGCCCGTAACCACGGGATAGTGATCGCCCACATGCAACGTCGATGCCTGGCCATCCAGCGCCACGATCTGCGAGGCCAACATCGTTTGCGTGGACGATTTACTGATGGTAGCGAAAAGAGTCGCGTTCGCGATGCCCACGCCCAGCAGCGTCGCCCCGCCGCCGAACAAAAAGAAGTTGCCGCTCGTAACCGCTGGCACGTTATTGAAAGACTTGCCGAAGTCGACGATTGAGGCCGAGGTGGGCAGCGCCAGTCCGTAGCTCAGCGTGGAGGTCCGGCCAACCGACACAAACTCGAGATCCACTTCGATTTGCGCGCGGCCGCGCGAAAGGTTCGCAAACATTTGCCGGGCCGCCAATACCTTCGGCACGGTATCGCGGAAATATACCACGCGCTTGACCGCATCCAGGCTGCTGCGCCGGATCTCCAACGTCTGTTGCACCGCCGTTGCCAGCTCTTGCGCTTCCTGTACGGTCAAACGCTCGGGAATGGGGGCAGCGACGGCCATCACCGGCATGAGCTCGGTGCGCTTCTGGGGGTTGTCCCGGGCCACTATGACCAGGTGCCCGCCTAGTGGAACAAGAAAAGAATCTGTAGCAGCTTCCAGCGCGCGCAGAGCTTCCGCGGCGGTTGCATCCTCGATACGGAAGGTCACCGAACCGGCCGGTTCCGTGTAAGCTCCGTCGAACACCACTTGAATTCCATACGCCCCAGCAACCTTTTCGAACAGGGTCTGCGCCGGGCCTTTTAGATCGAAATTAAACCGGCCCGGTACCGGAGCTAAAGTGGGTGGGGCGGCCGCTGCCAGTTCAACGCTCGTAACGATTCCTTCGGACTTGAGCTCAGCCTCCACAGTCTCGATAGCGGGATCCATTGCAATGCGGGCGGGCTGGGACAATGCGGGTGCCATTCTTAGGGCCGCCTGCCTCTGCGCGTAAAGCGAATTGCCCGGTTCGATCTGCGCCGCTTGCGAATAAAGCAGATAGGCCTGCAGGCTGTCACCCGCCCGTGCGGCCTTTTCACCCGCGTCAAACAGCCGGGCGGCGTCATCCGCCGCCGGACAGACAGTCACTGCGGCCAACACAAGACATAGAATCTGAAGCGGTTTCAACACCTTTACGGAGCCTAACTCAGTATAGACGCGGGCCGACCCGGAAACGCGCAGGGTTAAACTCCCTTTCCCATCCTGCCGATAGCCCTGAAGAGGAGAAGCTTCCTAGTCATGGCAACCTTTGCACCGGTTCGAACCGCGTTTAGTCCCGCGATCCCGCAGAGTTTCGCGGAGCTCGGGATCTCCGAAAACCTGGTGCTGGATCTGGTGTTGCGGCGAATGGTGATCGAGGGATATTGTACGCTGGCCAGCCTTAGCCGGTCTCTGCGTCTGGCAGTTCCCATCATCGACATAGCCTTTAAGCACATGCGCCAGCAACAACTGGTGGAAGTCAAGGGCATGGCCGGCAACGACTACAACTTCGTACTGTCGCAAGCCGGAAAGCAGATGGCGAACGAACGCTTCCAGGTTTCCCAGTATGCGGGCGCCTGCCCGGTTTCAATCAAAGACTACGGCGCCGCCGTCAGGGCACAGGCAGCGAAAGTCCAGGTGGACCGGCAAGCCC
>CAZDGT010000344.1:0-4534 GCA_964504905.1 uncultured Bordetella sp.
CTCCATCGCGAAATCCAGCAGTGTTCTCAGTTTGAGATACTACCAGAAATCCAGCGCGATCTAACTGAACTTCAATTGATAGTAGGCCCATGCGTCGCGAACAATGTCATCAATGCCGCTACATTGGGGCTGCCAGCCTAAGGTATTCTGAAGCGCCGTCGAATCGGCCACCAACTCGGTGGGATCGCCGTCGCGGCGGGGAGCAATCTTGTAGGGCACTCGTTTTCCGGTGACCTTTTCCACGGTACGCAACACTTCCATCACGGTCTGTCCCTTGCCGGTACCGACGTTGAAAGCGCCAGACCGGCCGCCTGCCATCAGGTAATCGAGCGCGGCAAGATGCGCTGTCGCAAGATCGGTAACGTGGATATAATCGCGGATGCAGGTGCCGTCGGATGTCGCATAGTCGTCGCCAAAGATTTGAATTGGCTCGCCCGTTGTCACGGCCCGGAACAGCAGCGGTATCAGATGGGTTTCTGGGTTATGGTCCTCGCCCAGCCCCGCGCTTGGCTCCGCGCCACTCGCATTGAAGTAACGCAAGGCAATGCTACGCAGCCGTCCGTAGTGGTCGAGGTCGCGCAAAACCTTTTCCACGATCGCCTTCGATTCCCCATAAGGATTCACCGGCGTCAGAGGCGCGTTCTCGGGGATGGGCGTTTTTTCGGGATTGCCATACACGGCGGCTGTCGATGAAAACACCAAGCGATGCACTCCCGCACGCGCCATGGCTTCGAGCAGCGACACGGTGCCGCCGACGTTGTTCGAAAAGTATGACTCCGGCTCGCGCATGGATTCGCCCACGGCGCTGTGGGCTGCGAAGTGAACCACGGCATCCACGCTGTGGAGCAGCTCCGCTACCTTTTCCGTTTGCTGCAACCGCAAGACGTGCAAACGTTCCGGCGCGGCATTCCCGCGATGGCCGCGGGAAAGGTCGTCGATCACGACAACCTCAAAGCCGCGATTCAATAAATGATGGGAGGTTATGGAGCCGATATAACCGGCACCCCCGGTTACCAGGATCTTCGGCATCTGTCCCATTCTACAATGGGGCATGCGCATCACCCGCCGCGAGCTTGCGTGTGGAGTGGCAGGTATTGCCGCTGCAGTGTTGATGGAAGGAAATCCAGCAGGCTTGCGCGAGCGGCGCGTCTATGCGCCCGGCAGCGCCTTGCCCCCACGCAATATTCTCGACCGCTACGGACTCCGGCCGGAGTCGGTGCAGCAAACACAGGATGGCACGGCCTATGTGATCCCGTTCGCCTCTCCCGAAGCGCGCGTTACAGCATGGGATCTATTCAATGCCGACGAAGAATGGCGCGCGATACGCGATAGCAGTAGCGTCGCCGTGCGGAGCGTGAGCTTTTACCCGGGCGGGAAAATCTTCGAGATGTCGTTGTAGATTACGAACACGACCACAAACATCAGGAATACGAAGCCGACTTTGACTACGGTCTCTTTTACTTTCATGTCCAAGTCGCGGCGCAGCAGCATTTCCACGAACAGCATCAGCATGACACCGCCATCCAGGATGGGAACGGGCAGTAGGTTGAAGATGGCCAGATTGAGGCTGACGGCAGCCATGAGCAGGAAGTACGGAATCGGGCCTTCCCGCGCCGCATCGCCTGACATCTGGGCGATACCGATAGGGCCCTGCAGGGATTTCGCCGACATCTTCCGCTGCACGATGCCTTCGAGCGACTTAACGATCAACTGGGTGTTCAAGAGATTCTGCCGCCAGGATTCGGATAAAGCCGGGCCTAAGCCCAGCTTAGTGACCTCGACTCTGGGCTGAAGGGTCAGTCCAATCATCCAACGCGCTCCGCCCTGCCCCTCTATCTCGCGTTTGGCGGGCTTGACTACCACGCGGTGCTGTTGGCCATCACGCGAGTAGACCAGATCCAGAGGTGCGCCATCGGTTTCGTTCTCGATCTCGTTCAGCCGCGCGATGGACCGCAGCGGTTGCCCGTTTACGCTTACCAGGATGTCACCATGTTGCAAGCCGACGCGCGCGCCATCCATGTCTTTTATGACCCCAGCAACCTCGATTTCGGATTCCTGTTGCCAACCCGCGTTGCCGATACTTTGCTTCTCCTCAAGGGCCGGCGTCAGCGTCAAATGAAGATGTTCACCGCCGCGCATGACCCATACGTCCAAAGGTTGTTTGGGGTTCATCGCACTCTTGATGGCGATCTGCTCCCAGGTCGGATCGGTGGTGTCGTCGATCTGGACAATCTTATCCCCCAGGCGAACTCCAGCCTTAGCGGCAGCTCCATCGGCAGACAAATATCCGATCACTGGCGAGTGCGGATTCGGCACCTTCTCGTAGTGCACCATGAACAGGCCAGTGAGCAGCCCTATCGCCAGCACAATGTTAATAGCGGGACCGGCAAACGCGATGATTAAGCGCTGCCAGCGAGGTTTGGAAGTCAGCGCGCGCGGGTCGGACGCACCTTCATCCCCGACCTGCTCGCCAGTCATTTTCACGTAGCCGCCAAAGAGGATCAGTGAGAAACGGAAGTCGGTCTCGCCGCGGCGGAAGCCAAACAGCCGTGGGCCAAAGCCAAAACTAAAGGTCTCTACTTTTACATCGAAGAACCGTGCCGCGAAGTAGTGACCGAATTCGTGGACCAGAATCATCACGCCGATGAGAACCAGATACCACCAGATGTTTTGCAGCAGAGCCATATATTCTGTTACGCGTGCAGCGCCGCTTCGGTTGTATCTTTCTTAACCGGACGCCGCGGCGCTTTCTCACCCTTCTCCATAATGCCACGAGCGACAGCCCGCGATTCGCGGTCGATTTCCAGCACTTCGGCAACGGATCTTGGTTCCCGGACAGGTACCCGCGCTTGCGTTTCGGCGATGGTGGCCGCGATCCCAGGATAAGAGATGCGCCCCGCTAGAAACGCCTCCACGGCTATCTCATCGGCTGCATTCAGAGTGCACGTGGCCGATCCACCGGCCTCCTGGGCCTCGTAGGCCAGTTTCAGCAACGGGAACTTCTTGAAGTCCGGGGGATCGAAGGTCCACCGCGCGGACTGAGCCCAGTCGATTCGTGGTACTGGCGCATCGGCTCGTTCCGGGTAGGTCAGGGCGTACTGAATCGGCATTCGCATGTCCGTGGCGGACACCTGCGCCACCACGCTGCCATCCGCAAACTCCACCATCGCATGCACTTTCGACTGAGGATGGACCACCACTTCTACTTCTTTCGGCGAGAGACCGAATAACCAACAGGCCTCAATTACCTCAAAACCCTTGTTCATAAGGGTGGCCGAATCGATGGTGATTCTCTGCCCCATCCGCCATGTTGGATGATTCAGAGCTTGTTCCGGTGTCACAAATTCCAGATCCGCCGCCGGAGTTTCCCGAAAGGGGCCGCCTGAGGCGGTCAGGATCAATTTCGACACCTCCCGGCGCAGCCCCGCACGGAAACACTGGTGTGCGCCATTGTGCTCGCTATCCACTGGGATCAATTCCGCCCCGGAGGCTCGCATGGCGTCGGTAACCAGCTTGCCGCTGGCCACCAAAACCTCTTTGTTTGCCAGCCCCACTCGCTTGGCCAAGCGGACGGCTTCATAAGTGGCTTCCAGGCCTTCGACGCCGACGATGGCCGACATCACGAAGCCAGCTTCGGGAGCCGCCGCAGCAGCGATGCGGGCTTTGGGACCCGCACCCAGCTCGGGGATCGGCGTAACGTTTGCTTTGAGGATCGCCCGCAGCTCGGCCAGCGACTCTTCGTCGGCTACCACAGCTACTCGCGGTTTGAATTCAGCAATCTGCTGGGCCAGCAGTTTGACGTTCCGTCCAGCCACCAAAGCATAGATTCCAAAGCGCTCCGGCCACCGCCGGACTATATCAAGGGTGCTGGTGCCAATGGAACCGGTGGAACCGAGTAGGGTGAGGCGAGTCACTCGTCTCCGATCATATCATTCTGATCGCTGGACGGCCTTGGAAAAAGCATACAGTCGGCTTCTTTTTGGGAGGGCCTTGCTTTGAGGAACTACTTTAGTTTTAGGGGCGCCGGGAAGGTGCTTCAGGGGTCTTTAGTGAGGTTAGTCTCGCTTTGGTGGGAGTTTCCTCCCCGGCTTGATTCCAAGAATAATATACTTCTTGGAATATTGCAACAGTTTTTTGTATTTCAAAATGAAGAATATCTCGCCGAGCCCATAGAAATCTCTTATGACATTGATATTACATGGCCATCATGGTTCTATGCCATTTAGGGCGGATCTTCCCTGGAAATCTTTAGGCACCCCCTCCGACTAGCTTTTGACCTCGACTCCTGCGAAATCTTCCAAAACCCGTATAACTGAGCAAAAGTCATCCTCCCCGTAGCCCTTGGCTAAGGCGGCCCGTAATATTTGTTCCGTGACCGCAGTGATGGGGAGCGGCAAGTCCAGAGCTTTGGCGGAATCTAGGGCTAGTCCCACATCCTTGTGCATCCACTTAATCGAGAAGTGTGTCCGGAAGTCGCGCTTCAAGATGGAAGGCGACTTGGCACTGATCATGGCGCTCTTGCCCGCTGTATTGT
>CAZDGT010000345.1:0-4181 GCA_964504905.1 uncultured Bordetella sp.
GACTACTAGGATAAACGCCCGGTACGGCCTAGATTGTTCGCCCGATCGCAATGCTCTGGTACTTGCCGCACAATCGTAATGGGAGAAAACCAAATGGTGTCTACTGCACGCAAACGCCTCAGGCAGCCGGGTGGGTTCTTCCACCTCCAGGAAGAGAAAACCCAGACTCGCGTTTCGGGTTACGGACACGGCGATTTCATAAAGCTGAAGGACGAGTACGGCAATATCTGGCTGGGGTCGGCCGAGACCATCGCCGACAATTCCATCGTGTACCGCTTCCGCGATGGCAAAGGCAAGACTCTAACCGGCATTTCGAGCGGCTTGCTGGTTACTCTGCGCGATGAAAAAGGAAATACCTGGCGCGGCGCGATCGATTAGGAGCACCCCGGGCTAGCGGTCCCACTCGACGAGCTGCTGCAGAACTTGCTGGGCGGCCTTTTGGCCGGCACTCTTCTTGGATAGTCCCTGGGCTTGGCTCACCCAATCCTTGCCGACCCGTACTTCAACGGTAAAGGTCTTGGAATGCTCGGGGCCATCTTCGGTGACAATGCTATAGCGCGGCGCTGGCAGTTTGAGGGTTTGCGCCATTTCCTGCAAAGCGCTCTTGTGGTCGGTGACCGCGCTGTCGATGCCGTTCTCCGGCAGATGGAAGCCCCCTATGACACGTTCCTCAATGAAGCGGCGCGCGGCTTCAATCCCCGCTTCCAGGTAAAGGGCCGCGATCACAGCTTCGACGGCGTCGGAGAGCAGGGCTTTCTTCTCCCGGCCTCCGCTCATCTCTTCACCGCGGCCCAGCAACAGATAGTCGCCCAAATGCAGATTCTGCGCCACGGAGTAGAGATGCGCTGCGCTGACCAGATGTGCCTTGAGTTTGGAAAGCCGCCCTTCGGGGAAAGAGGCGAAGCGCCGAACCAGGGAGTCGCTGACGACGAATCCCAGGATCGCGTCCCCCAAAAATTCAAGCTGCTCGTTGTCGGCGCCGATCTCAGTCTCCGCCGACCTTTCGTAGGCCTTCGACTTATGCGTCAGCGCGCGTTCCAGTAAAGCGCGGTCGCGAAAGGAGTGACCTAGCGCTTCCTCAAGTGTCACTAGGTCAGAGCCCATTTGTGGGTAGGGAATTACTTTTGACCTTTCCCCTTGGCCGCGCGGATTTTCTCGTCGTTGGCAATTTTCTTCAGGTTGTCGCTCGCGCCGGGGGTGGCGATGACCTTGTCAGCCACTGCGGTGGCCTCATCGTACTTCTTGGCGTTGTTATAAACAGCCGCTAGCCGAACCATCGCGGTTGGTTCTGGAGAGGACCCGCTCTCGATCGCCAACTTAAATTCGGCGATGGCGGCATCCCATTTCTTGTCGATGCTGGCAATGATTCCCAGCGTCTCGTGGCAGAGGGCGACCTGATCCTTCTTATATGAGTTCCATTCCTCGTCGGGGATCTGCGGATTGGGCTTGGGGGCCACGCTAGCTAGAGGCATGGCGTCGGTGGCCAGCTTGCTGGCGCGCTTCAGCTTCTCGTCCTTATCCAGATCGAATTCCTTAGTCATTTGTGCCAGTTGGCCGGCGACCAGGAGCATAGCCTGGAAGTTTTTTGGATCGGCCTCGATCGCGCGATTTCCATAAATAATCGCGTTTGGCCCGTCGCCCTTTCGCTGGTAAGCCTCTCCGGCGAGCTCCAAGGCAGTGGCCTTGAACTGGGTGTCCTTGTATTTTGCGATCAGGTTGTCCACGGCGGCGATTCGAGCATCCGGCGCCTGGGCGTTGACAACCGCATTCCAAGCTTCCCCTTCGCCTTTGCTGATTTTCTGGCCCAGGGCCATGACGCCTGCCACCAGCAGGCCAGCCATGATGAATTTCATCTTCATTTCTTCGCTCCTCGTTATTTTTTGAAGGCTTCCTCTACACCTTTTAAGGCCGCTTGCCGGACGGAATCCGGTGCGTCCGGGACGGCGAGCGCCGCCTTGTAATTCTCCACTGCCTGGCCGCGATCACCCTGCGAATCGGCCAAGCGCGCCAAATAGAGCAAACTCCACGATTTCGTTTCGGCGTCCGGCCCCAGTTCGAGAGCCTTCCGGAACAGGCGGTCACCCGTTTCGGGATCCCTCTGCAACAAAGCCACCCGCGCTAAACCATAATACGCCTTTGCATGCAGCGGTTGCTCGGTGGTTTGTTCGAGCACGCGCACATAGATTTCCTTGGCGCGGTCGAGATCGCGGGCTCTATAGGCTTGCTCCGCGTCATCCAGAGTCTTAGCGGCGCCGGTCAGTTCGGGAGGCTTCACGGATTGCGCCGCGCGCACCGTTCGGCTTGTGCGGGACGCGGCAAATTCTACATTGGCCATGCGCTTTTCTTCGCGTTTGAAATCCAGATTCGCGAACAGATTCGGGAAGTACAGGCGCAGTGCCGAATCTTGCGTCTCATACGCCGCCAATTGTTCGGCTAGCCCCGGCGCCAACACAAAGCCTTCTTTCAAAGCCTGCTCGGCTTCGACGGGACGGCGGTCAATGCGGCTTTCCATGGCCTTGATCAGGCTCTCCGTGGCTAAATCGAGGAAATTGGATTTGTAGTGCTCATCCAAAGCGCCGGCCCCCTGCGCGTAATCGCCCAAGGCGTGTTTCTTGTTGATGTCATCCGAGAACTTGAGCCCCAGGGGGTCGATCAGATAGTGCAGGTAAGCGTGGCGGATTCCGTCAATCTGCGGCTCCACCGACGGCGTGACCACGATGAAGTACTCGTCCCCGAAGCTGCGCGATTGCACTTGGTTGGGCGCGCCCAGCAGGTCGACATAAATCTGAAAGCGGCGTCCCAAATATCCGCTGGTGCTATTGCGCGCGTACGCATTTGCCTGCAGCACCGCGCGGGTGACCGGCTCGTGATACCGTTCGATCATTTGGTCATAGAATGGCTGCGCGCGCTGCCAGGCTTGCTCCAGGTTGGCTTCTTTATAGAACGCCACGAGGAGCGGGGACAGGCCCTCAATGGAACTCGCGTCTGGCGGGCGCACCATGTCGGGGTCGCGATAGTCGAAAGCCGGCGGACCATTGATCAGCAAAGCGTAAGAAATGTAGCGGCTCAGTTCGGCTTTGGGGTCTGGAAGTTTGTGATCCCGGAAGAAGCGTTTGAGCTCGAAGACGCTGTCGAGATTCCGCGCTGCAAGCTCGGTGCGCAGCGTATGACGGAAGACGTGTGTCGACACAGCGTCGATCTCCTCGTCGTAGCCGGCGGCGTTGATGGCGGCGAGCACCGTGAACAGCGCTTCATTGCTGTCCAACTGGTTCTGCGCGTCTTTCGAGGATACAAACGGCCGGCGCACAGGCGCCTTGGGTGGAGCTTGGATCTGCGGCGGGCGCTGCGCCATAGCTGGCAGCGCGGCAACGCATAACGTCAGAAGAAGGCGCCTCAAGCTAATCCCCCAGAATACTCAACGCGGCTTCGAGTTCGCCCAATGCATGGGGATCCCGCGTGGCGGCGATGCCGCGGCGATAAAACTCGCGTGCGTCGTCCAGGCGCCCCAGTTTTTCCAGTGTTTGACCGCCATGATAATAGGCAGCCGAATAGGCTGGGTCGGTGACCAGCACGGCTTCGAATTCCGGGATCGCGCGCGCCCATTCGCCAGTGTTGACGTACTCCATCGCCAGTCCGTAACGGGCAAGTTTGCTGGACGGGTCCTGGGCCAGGATCTGTTCGAGCAGCTGGATACGCGGGCTCACTTATCTGCTAGGATACCGCTAACCGGAAATTGCAGATGGCTTGCCCCTTTTTCAAACCTTTGCGGCGCTTGGATTCGCGCGGCTGGAACCCCGCTCCGCGGCTGCCCCTGGGCGATGCATGGGGCGGCGAGTGCACGGCTGGGTGCGCGGAGCAGCCTGCGGAATCCGCCCAGCGCGACGTTTGTAACAACGGTTACGCGAGGGGCCGGTGCGCTCATTTTCCGGATGACTCGGCAGCCGACGCCGTGCGATTTTCGCTGGCCGCCGGGGAGCGGCTAATCTACATTCTGGAGAAAGACCACGCTCCGCTGGAGTACGGTGAAATCGCTGCCGCAACCGACCTCAGGGAACCCCTGGCCAGCTTGGCGCGGGCGTTTACGGAAAGCGGCCGGGTTGATGAAAACGGCGTGATCTAGAGCGGCTGACTATTTGGCTGCTGGAGTTGCCGCGACTTTCTTTTTGGAACTCCGGCGTTTT
>CAZDGT010000346.1:0-1925 GCA_964504905.1 uncultured Bordetella sp.
GTTACAAAATTAATAGATTGCAGACTTATAGTATAGGGGTAATATCCATCCATAGGATGGATATTACCCCTAGTTCAAGTTTTGGCAGCCTGACTAGCAAGTTTAAAAAGTATTTTTTGTGGACCCTAGCGGACGCTTCGCTATCTCACTCGTCACTTCGTTCCTCCTTAGAAACCCCTCGGTTTCTAATGCTCGCAAACTCGCTGTTTTCCGCCACGGAGAAACTCCCGTTTCTCCGACCCTCTTCCCGTTCGATTCCGCCACAAATTAAAAAATATCCCAAGAAAGAGATTTTTTAATTTGTGGACTACAGGGACGAGATATGGAAACAAATTGTGAAAGAAATTGAGTATCTGTATGAGGTATTACAACAAAAAAGCCCCACACCGTGAAGCGGGGGCTTCTTTGTGTGTGGCTTGCGTTTGTGATGATGGAGGGACTAGCCTCTTTTCTTCACAAAAATGTCAATAATATGGCTGTCTTCTGTCATCACCACTTCCTCAACCACCCCAACCCTGCCAAGGCGTTCTCGCCCAGCTTTAGTTAGGTCGTTCTGGAAAGAATCCTGAAGCAGAATGGTGGTTCCTTCGTTCGGAACGCCGGGGAGCAAGAGGGTCAAGCGGACGCCGTCACCTCTCGACTTTTCGTAGAAAGATACATCGGCTCTGATCATTGGGTGGGTATCACCGATGACAATCAGGTCTTTGATCGCGTTCGGCATTGCAAGGCAGACATCACTGTCACCGTGAGGGTTATTTCCCTCCAAAATGACTCTCTGTCCGGGTTGTAGCCACGGGATTTTGCGTTCAGCGAGGAAGGCATAGGGGACACCGAAGGTGACAGTGCAGCCGTGGAACCGAACCGCATATCCCGAGGGGCCTTCCTCTACCTGAGAAATGATAAGGTCGCGCATGAGAATTCTCCTCAATAAATTATGGAACAGATATAGACATTATATAATATAGTTTTTATGTTGTCAAGTACGATGGAGAATCGGTCACAAAATCACCTCATCGTAAACTCGTCGCAGATGATTTTCCGACCCGTATTCGATTCTCCTCACACATGACGCAGGTCATGTGCTGTACGTGCCCAGCAGATACAAAAATATCCCTCAACTGAAGTTGGGGATATTTTTGTATCTGTGGACCCTAGGAGAATCGGTCACAAAATCAGCTCCTGCGTCGCAGATGATTTTCCGACCCGTATTCGCTTCTCCTCAGAAGACACGCAGGTGCCTTCTTTTACGTGCCCACTGAAATCAAAACAACCAGACAAGAAGTCTGGTTGTTTTGATTTTGTGGACCCTAGCGGAATCGAACCGCTCACCTCCGGAGTGCAAAACCGGCGCTCTACCATATGAGCTAAGGGCCCCTCTGCTCGCGAGCAGAGGGGCTAAGGGCCACCACACTCTGCATTTCAAGCGAATTTTTTAATTCTTTGTGTCCTGCACCAAACTTTTTAAGCATACTTTCCCTATGTTTGGCATCAGATTTTGATTTATATGCTTCGTAGTACACTAAATCAAATGGAGTTTTATATTTCGTAGCACGGTTTTTATTTGTGTTATGTTCTATAAAACGTCGCCTCAAATCATTTGTGTATCCTGTGTATATACTACCATCTTTTAAACTTTTCAATATATACACATAAAACATGACAAAGATATTACTTATTTTGCCTATACATCAAAATTAAGTCCTACTACTATACCATTTTTGGGTAATTTTGCAAAGTATTTCTATCCACGCGATTTTTTAGTACAAGGGAGTATACTAGTAAGTATTATGAAGAGAATAATTATTGGGTTAGGGGTACTTGTTATTGTAAGCGTTATTGGTTTTTTATTAATGGGCAAGAAAAGTACAGATACATTTGTTGCAACTCCAAGTGAAGTTAAGAAAGAAGGGTATGCCATTCTATTG
>CAZDGT010000347.1:0-9705 GCA_964504905.1 uncultured Bordetella sp.
CCAGATTTTGGGGGCGCTAGGGGCTTATCTAGTGCAAGCAGGTCCGCCACAAAAAGCCGATGCCGCGCTGGTGCTGGCGGGAGATGCCTGGGGCCATAGAATATTGACGGCCGCGCAATTGGTCAGGGACGGGTATGTGCCCACGGTATTAGTCAGCGGGCCGGATGGCGTATATGGAAGCCACGAGTGCGACTTGGCAATCCCGTTTGCGGTGAAGCGCGGTTACCCGGAATCCTATTTTGTGCACTTGGAACACAGCGGAAGATCCACGTTGGCGGAAGGGCAAGCGGTCCTGGCGGAAATTCGCAGGAAGGGTTTCAAGCGATTAATCATCGTGACCAGCAACTTCCACACGCGCCGGGCCGGGAGAATCTTTCGCAAACTGGCGCCGGATCTCACGATCTCGGTGGTGGCAGCGCCGGACGAGAATTTCACTCCGGATGGGTGGTGGCACAAACGCGAAGCGCAGAAAACCTTTCTGACGGAATGGGAAAAGACCGTTGCTAATTGGGTTGGTCTCTAGTATCTAGCTGCTTTTCGCGGCGCGATATAGTGTGACTAGGTGTTCCGATGGTGGTGCTTCTCTATATCCTCCTTATGTCTGCTTCTTTATCGGCGCAGGCAGTGCCTCCGCCGACGGGTTGCGCCGCGGTTCCAGCCTGGAGCGCCTGCGACCTGGTATTTGAGCTGACGCCACAGGAAAATCCAGCGCAATCCGAGTTGCGCGCGGAGTTCCGCTCTCCCCGCCACAAGACCTATTTGTTGCGTGCGTTTTTGGACGGGCGGAAGCTGGTGATGCGTTTCTCGCCCACTGAAGCGGGTGCGTGGGATTACCGGCTCACTAGTAACCTTTCGCGGCTGGACGGACAGGTGGGGCAGGTGATCGCCGCGGAATCCGAGTCACCCGGTTTCGTGCGGAGAGCGAATGTTCATCATTTCGCCACGGAAAACCTTAAGCCGCATCTGTGGATGTCGACGAGTCTCGAGCGCTTTACCGAATTACCGCGAGCCGATTTCGACCGGCTGATTGAACAGCGGGCGCAGGAGAAATTCACGCACATCCGGATCACGATTGCCGCGGCAACGGATCTGCGCGAGGCTGCTGAACGCGTGCGCGCCATCAATGGTCTGGGTTTGGTCGCCGATATTGTGTTGGCTGCTCTTCCGGGGGATAGCAGACAGCGTGAAACATATGTGACCGACATGGTGTCACGCTTCTCCGCGTTTAACATTACCTGGGCGGGGATACCGGCGTTCGAGGAAGCCCCGCACGGCCGCATGCTGATGAAAGATACCGGGGCACTCTTGAAAAAATTGGACCCGTACGATCATCCCTGCACGACCCTGGCTGCTGGCACATCGGCTGCGCTGGCGGGCGATGGCTGGATGAATATCATCAGCTATGGTACTGCGGAGCAGAATATAGGGGCGGTGGAACACCAGTTTTACCAACTTCCCGCGGTAAATAGCGGCATTCAGTCGCAGCGCGATCTGTGGAACGCCACGATGAATGGGCAATATCCAGCGTCGGGGAGTGGTCCTCATATGAAGGCATGGGCCGAATTCATGGCAGCGAGCCGCTACTGGGAGCTGGAGCCTTACTTCGATGTCGACGGCGCACGGGCGTTGGCGCTCGATGGCGTCGAGTACATTGTGTATGTGGAAAAGCCAGCTCTAGTGGAGCTGACTGTTGAAAATCACAACTACGACGTTGCATGGATGAATCCGGCCACCGGCGAGCTGATCAAACAAAAAGATTACAAGGGCGAGCATTTCACCGGTGAGCCGCCGGATAAAATGCACGACTGGGTGCTTCGCGTGTCGCGCGAGGGCCGCAAGGAAGGCATGCTGAAGTCCTATAAATTCGACTCGCGGCCCGTGCCAGTACAAGAAATAGAGGTCAATCCGCAGAAGATCCCGTATGAGATCGCGGCTCCCGAGGGCACGGAACTTTCTCTATCGCGGCCGGCTCCATTCGCGGTTAAGGTCAAGCGCGATACGCGAGCCACGCGGTCCTTGCTGGTGGAGTGGACCGCGGAAGTGCCGCTGGATGGCGAAGGATATCGTGTTGTGGGAACGGGCAAGGAAGGAACGTTGAAGATCCCGCGCTCCCTAGCCAACCGGTATCCCGCCGTCATGAGTCTGCATCTCATGCTGCTCAATGCCAACGGAAAGGCTTACGCTCTGGACAGGGTGTATAAGCTGATCCCGTGAGCCGGTACGCGCTGGCGATCGATACTACCGGCGAGCCGGGGAGCATAGCACTGGTAGGCGACCTTGGAGTGTTAGACGAAGTAACCTTGGATTCTCCAGACGGCTTCGCCCACGTCCTTTTCGGCGAAATCGATCGTTTGCTGGCACGCCATGCCCTCGACGTAAACCAAATCGATGTTTTCGCTTCTGCGTCCGGGCCGGGCTCGTTCACCGGCGTCCGGGTCGGGTTGACTGCAGTGAAGGGCTTGGCGGAGGCGACGGGTGCCAAGGTCGTTGGGGTTTCCAACCTGGAAGCGCTAGCGGCGTTCGGGTCCCGGCCTCTGCGGGCGGTAGTCTTGGATGCCAGGCGGGGTGAGGTGTACGGCGCACTATATAATGACAGGCTCCAACTCATCCAAGAGGAAGTAGTCGAGAAGCTCCCTGTTTGGCTGACCTCTTTGCCGAAGGGAAACCTGGAATTCGTGGTCCGAGGCTTCCGGTTGGAGGGCGTATCCGGGCCGATTCTGGACGTCCCGCTGGCGTTGGCGGGATCTATAGGACGTATAGCATTCGACCGATTGCTAAGGGGAGAAGTACTGGACCCTCAAGAAATCGATGCGAACTACGTCCGACGCTCCGATGCCGAGCTTCTGTGGAAAGATACGACGCCCGCCCGGGCCCGGTAAACCTTATGGAGCCACTAGGTTTACGCCGACTAAGCTTGCCTTGACGCACGCGAACGGCTGCGGATATACTCGAACGGAGTCCACAAGCCGCGCATGATCTACTCTTACTATCGGTTGCGCGTATCAGCATGTAGTCCCGTCCGCATTCCGTTTGCCGGCAATACCGGCGCCATCCCACACGAGAGGTTAATTTATGGCTAAACAGAGTACTCAGCACAAGTTGGACCGGGTCCGGCCGCCGCGCGTGCATGTGACCTACGACGTTGAAGTCGGCGATGCAATTGAACTTAAGGAACTGCCATTCGTAATGGGAGTTCTGGGCGACTTTACGGGACAACCCACGGAGCCGCTGGCACGGTTGCGGGACCGCAAATTTGTCGAGGTCAACCCCGACAATTTCGACAGCGTGCTCGAAGGCATGAAGCCCCACCTGTCTTTCGCAGTGGAAAACAAGCTGAGTGAAGATCCCAACGCGCCGCAGCTCAAGGTGGACCTGCACTTCAAAACTATGGATGATTTCGAGCCGGAGAACGTGGCCCGCCAGGTGAAGCCCTTGAAGGAACTGCTGGACCTGCGCACCAAGCTGAGCGATTTACGGGGCAGCCTGCAGGGCAACGACAAACTGGAAGAACTGCTGCTGGATGCGGTGGGCGACAAAAACAAGCTCGACAAACTGAAAAAGGAAATGGGCGACGGAGGTTCCAATGGCTGACGCGAAACAGAGTGCGGCTCCCAAGGCCGCCGAGACGGTGCTCGAAGGAAGCCTTCTCGACCAGATTGTCCAGGAAGGCCGCATGGCCAAGGACGCGGGCGCCAAGGAGCGGGGCAAGGATCTGGTGAGGGAGTTCGTCGCCGGTGTGCTGGACGGCTCCATGACAGTGACCCGCGATGCCGAGACCATGATCAATGCGCGCATCGCGCAGATCGATCATTTGCTCTCCATCCAGTTGAACGAAATCCTGCATAATGCGGCTTTCCAGAAACTGGAGGGAAGCTGGCGCGGGCTGAAGTATCTGCTGGACCAGAGCGAGACTAACGATCAGCTCAAGATCAAGGTGCTGAACGTGTCGAAGAAAGAGCTGCTGCGCGACTTGCAGCGGGCTCCGGAATTCGATCAGAGCGCCCTGTTCAAGAAAGTGTACGAGGAAGAATTTGGTATTTTCGGCGGCGCTCCTTTCGCCTCGATGATTGGCGATTACGAGTTTGGCAAAGGTCCCGAAGACATTGAGCTGCTGGAGCGAATTTCGCAGACGGCGGCGGCCGCCCACGCGCCTTTCCTGTCTGCGGCAAGCCCCGAGTTCTTCAATTTGGAGAGCTACGCTCAACTCGACGCTCCCCGCGATCTGAGCAAGGTCTTCGACACCACGGAATACGCCAAGTGGAAGTCATTCCGCCAGAGCGAAGATTCCCGCTATGTTGGTTTGACCTGCCCCCGGGTACTAGGACGGCTCCCGTACGGCAAAGACACGAAGGCGGTGGAGGCATTCCACTACGAAGAGAACGTCGATGGAACGGACCACTCGAAGTACCTTTGGACCAACGCGGCCTACTCACTCGGTGCGCGGCTGACAAACGCGTTTGCGCAGTTTGGCTGGTGCGCGGCGATTCGCGGAGTGGAGGGGGGCGGACTGGTGGAAGGGCTGCCGGTTCACAACTTCTATACCGATGAAGGCGACGTCGCCATGAAGTGCCCCACGGAGGTCCCGATCACCGACCGCCGCGAGAAGGAACTTGCGGATCAGGGTTTCATCCCCTTAGTGCATTGCAAGGGGACAGACTACGCCGCATTCTTCAGCGTGCAAAGCGCTCAGAAGGCCAAGATGTACGACAAGGAAGCGGCCAACGCCAATGCTCGCTTGTCGACGCAACTGCCGTATATTTTTGCGGTCTCCCGTTTCGCGCATTACCTTAAGGCCATGATGCGGGACAAGCTAGGCAGTTTCATGTCCCGAACAGATTGTGAACGCTGGCTGAATCAGTGGATCAGCAACTATGTGACTCCCGATGACACGGCTTCGCCGGCGACCAAAGCCGCGCATCCGTTGCGGGAAGCCAAGATCGAAGTTTCCGAAGTACCTGGGAAGCCGGGCGTATATCGCGCCACCGCGTTTTTGCGGCCGCACTTTCAGTTGGACGAATTATCAGTGTCGCTACGGCTCGTGGCCGAACTGCCGGCTAGCGCCCGCAAGTAAATAAATGATCCTCTTTTCATCGAGACAACGCGAATAAAGATAAGGAGAAAGACAGCTGCATGGCTCAAGTAGATTATTTCTTAAAGATTGAAGGGATCGATGGCGAGAGTGCCGATTCCAAGCATAAGGGAGAGATCGACATCCATAGCTTTTCCTGGGGTGCGTCGAATGCCGGGTCCTTTGCCCAGGGCGGCGGCGGCGGCGCTGGCAAAGTGAACATGCATGACTTCCAGTTCAGCATGCAAATCAACAAGGCTAGCCCGAAGCTGATGTTGGCTTGCGCGGGTGGTGAACACATCAAGAAGGCCGTCCTGACGGTGCGCAAAGCGGGCAAGGAACAGCAGGAGTTCTATAAAGCCACGTTCTCGGATCTCCTGGTCTCCAGCTATCAGACCGGCGGCAGCGCGGGAGAGCTGACTCCCGTAGAATCGATTTCCATCAACTTTGCCAAGGTAGAGATGGAGTACAAGGAGCAAAAGACCGACGGCACCCTCGGCGGGCCCATCAAGGCCGGCTGGGATCTGAAGTTGAATAAAGCCGTCTAGTTCCCGGGTTTCATGAACGCAAGGGAGCTGTTCCAGGCCGGAAAGCTGAACGAAGCGGTGCAGGCGCTGGGCGCGGAGGTGCGGGACAACCCCACCGACGTCCGGCGCCGCACCTTTTTGTTTGAGTTGCTGTGCTTCCAGGGAGAATACGATCGCGCCGAAAAGCATCTGAACATCCTGGCGGATGCGACGCCCGACGCCAAGATGGGAGCGGTTCTTTACTTTTCCGCATTGCATGCCGAGCGCTTGCGGTTAGATACGTTTGGCAAGAAGGATTACCCTGCGGTTGCGGCAATTCCTAACGATCGCGGCGGCACGCTGAACGGGAAACCATTTGAATCGTTTGAGGACGCTGATCCTCGCGTGGGCGCGCGCCTGGAAGTATTTGCCGCCGGAGCGTATTTATGGATTCCTCTGGCGCATGTGGAATCGATCGAGACGGAAGCGCCCAAGCGGCTCCGAGATCTGCTGTGGGTTCCGGCGCTCGTGCGCACGGGTCCTGCGTTTAGGGGCACCGAACTCGGAGAAGTACTCTTACCCGTGCTGGCACCGTTCTCCGCGAAGCGTAGCGAGGATGACATCCGGTTGGGACGCGCCACCGAATGGGCGGAAGTGGAGGGCCAGGCGCTGCCGTTCGGCCAACGGGTCTTCGACGTAGACGGAGAAGAAGTGCCTATTCTGGAAATTCGCAAGGTGGAGTTTACGCCCGCAGCCGAAGCCTCTTCGTGACGTCACCCCATGCCCCTGCGAGACGACCTGCTTAACCCGATTCCAGGGGATAGTCCCAGCGGAACCAATCTCCGCTACGCTCCCGTTTACGACAAAATCAAGGAAGCGCGCCGTCAGGATGACGACGCTCCGCAAGGTGAGTGGCAGCGTGAGCGCAAGGTTGCCGACTTCAAGCAAGTGATCAAACTGGCGGGTGAAGCGCTGGCAACACAGTCCAAAGACTTGCAGTTGGGCGCGTGGCTCACCGAGGCTTATCTGCACCAGGAGGGCTTCTCAGGTCTGCACCAGGGACTCGGCTTGCTTCGCGGGCTAATCGAGAATTTCTGGGACACGCTGTATCCGGAAATCGAAGATGGCGATCTGGAGCTGCGCAGCGCTCCTCTGGAATGGGTGGGAACCAGGCTGGACGATCCGCTCCGCAAGGCGCCCCTGACTCGCGGTGGCTTCAGTTATTACAAGTTCAAGGAATCGCGAACCGTGGGCTCCGAAGAGGACGCCGCGCAAAGCGATCAAAAACGCGAAGCTCGCGAGGCGGCTATCGCCGATGGCAAGGTTACGCTCGAAGAATTCGAAAAGGACTCGGCCGCGACCTCGACGGGCCAATATGAAGCGTGGGTGGCGGCGCTGGATGGCAGTCTGGATTCCATCGAGTCGCTGGGAACGCTCTGCAGCGACAAGTTCGGCAATTACGCACCGAGTTTTACGCCGCTCAAGACGGCGCTGGAAGAAGTTCGCAACGTCGCCAATCAGATTCTACAGAAGCGCCTGAATCAGGAAGGACGGTCGTCCGAGCCGGAAGAAAGCGAAGCGGAACCGGAAGTTGAAGACAGCAGTGGAAGTGAATCCGCCGCAGCCGCGCCAGTGCGAAAGAAGAAGGCGGCTGCCGGACTGGAACCGCAGGATTTGGACGAGGTCACGCCGCGATTGGCTGCCGTCGCTCGTTTCTTACGCCAGCAGGACGCGTCTAGCCCAGCCCCTTATCTATTGCTGCGTGGTTATCGGTGGGGCGAAATGCGCGGATATGGTGAATCGCCAGACCCCACGTTACTGCTGCCGCCTTCATCGGAAGTCCGGCAGAGCATAAAGCGTCTTTCGTTGGAGCAAAATTGGGGAGATATGCTTGAAACGGCCGAGGCCGCCATGGCGGAACCGTGCGGGCGGGCGTGGCTGGATCTGCAGCGTTATGTGGTGAAGGCCGCCGACGCATGGGGTTACTCCAGTATTTCTAAGGCCGTCTTGAGTGAATTGCGTGCGCTGCTGGCCGACTTGCCTCAGCTTCCGCAGTGGACCCTAATGGATGACACACCCACTGCCAATGCGGAGACGCAAGCTTGGATTCGCGATGTTGTGCTGGCGGCGGGCGCCGGTGCGGGAGCGACGGAAATTTCCGCACCGTCGTTTGATGAGCCGTCAACCGAGCAGAATACGGTTTCGGGTGAGCCGCCGCCGCCGGACACCTTTACGCTTGCTGTGGAAGCGGCCCGCTCCGGCAGGGCGGCCGACGCGATCCAGATGCTTTCGGAAGATATCGCTCGCCAGCAAACCGGCCGCACGCGCTTCCAGCGCAAACTGCAGTTGGCGCAGATCTGCATGATGACCAGCCACGAAGCGCTGGCTCAGCCCATCCTGGAAGAGCTGGCGCGCTCGATTGAAACCCACAAGCTGGAAGAATGGGAACCTTCCGACGCCGTGGCGCACCCGCTGGCAATGCTTTACCGGTGCCTGAGCAAGATGGATGGCGATCCCATGGTCAAGCAGAAATTATACGCCCAGATCTCACGCCTCGATCCGGTACAGGCGTTGGAGTGCACTCGTTAGGGTAGCCGTATGGCAAAATCGGATTCCGATCTCACCGTAACGCCTTCGCTCATCGACCGCTTGATCGACCGTGATCCGAAGGTAGGCAACGATCCCCATACGACGCGCGCACAAAGTGTCCGGCAGCTGAAGGCGGCGCTTCGCCGGGACCTGGAATGGCTGCTAAATACGCGGCGGAATCCCGAGGCCGCGGGGGAGTCCTTAGCGGAAGTTTCCCATTCGCTGTTCAACTACGGATTGCCGGATTTCTCTGCACTGAGCCTGAATTCGCCGCGCGATCGCGGGCAGTTGCTGGTGGAATTGGAAAAGACGGTTGCCATCTTTGAGCCGCGCTTAAAAGAAGTTCGCGTGAGCCTGGTGGACGCTCCTGGACATACCTCCCGCGTCGTGCACTTCCAGATTGAAGGCATGCTGCAAATGGATCCTTCGCCCGAACAGGTGTCTTTCGATACTACGCTCCAACTTTCGAGCGGCGAATACCAGATCCGGGGCGAACGCAGTGCGTGACGATCTGCTGCTGTACTATGAGCGTGAACTGAATTACCTGCGCCAGTTGGGCGCCGAGTTCGCTGAAAAGTACCCTAAAATTGCCAGCCGGCTGGTGCTGGACAGCGAAAAAGAGAGCGCCGATCCGCACGTAGAGCGCTTGTTGGAGGGCTTCGCGTTTCTGGCGGCCCGTGTCCATCTCAAGATCGACGATGAATTTCCGGAGATTACCGAAGCTCTTCTCAGCATTCTCTATCCCCACTACATACGGCCCATCCCATCGATGTCGATCGTGGAAATGCACCTGGATGCGGACCAAGGGGGTGCGGCTGCTCCGCAGAAGGTGGCCCGCGGATCGATATTGAACTCGAAACCA
Organism: uncultured Bordetella sp.; assembly: GCA_964504905.1. Lineage (GTDB taxonomy): Bacteria > Acidobacteriota > Terriglobia > Bryobacterales > Bryobacteraceae > Palsa-187. The sequence continues at coordinate 9,026 of CAZDGT010000347.1, forward strand.
GTGTCCGGCGTGCCGTGCCAGTTCCAGACTTGTTTCGACACCACGGTGTGGCCTCTGCGGATCACCGCGGGCGAGTGGACTTCACCCGACCGGCTCTCGCCAGCGGTCAAATCCGCGGAAGCGGCGTCTGCCATTCGGATCGCTTTCGAAGGGCCGCAGGATACGCAGCTCGCGCAGATGGGCCTGGATACGCTGCGACTGCACATTGCCGCCGACGCGAATGTCGCGCATACGCTTTACGAGCTGCTGTGCGCCAATACGGTTCAAATCCTGGTGCGCGATACCACGCCCAATTCGCGCGTCCGGCCTGTGGTTCTGCGGCCAGAGAACCTTCGCCCCGCGGGATTCGACGAACGGGAATCCATGATGCCGTATCCCCGGCGCAGCTTTCCGGGCTACCGTTTGTTGCAGGAATACTTCACGTTTCCGGAAAAGCTCTTTTTTTTCGATGTGACTGGACTGCGCGAGGCTTGGCCGCTGGGATTCAAAAATCGCTTCGAACTAGTATTCCTGTTTTCGCCCTTCGAAATAAGCGAGCGCCGCCAGATTTTGGAGTTGGGCGTTTCCGCCAAGAGCTTCCGCATCAACACAACCCCCATCGTTAATCTTTTCGCGCAGACTGCCGAACCAATCCTTCTGGATCAACGCCGCTATGAATACCCTGTGATCCCCGATATCCG
>CAZDGT010000348.1:0-6124 GCA_964504905.1 uncultured Bordetella sp.
CCGTGCCGCGCTCACCGCCAACCAGAAGGACCGCAAGAAATTCGAAGGCGACATTCAGATGCACGAGCAGAAGATCAGCAAACTCAAGGATCAGATGCTCCTCGCCAAGACCAATGAGCAGTACCGGGCATTTCAGCACGAAATCGAATACCTGGAGAAAGAAATCCGCTCAGCCGAGGACCGCATACTCGAACTGATGTCGGAGTCCGAGTCTCTGGACACCGCCGTCAAGAAAGCCGAAGCCTCGCTGAAGGAAGAAAAGCAGCTTGTGGATGCCGAAAAGGCCCGCGCCCGCGAACGTACCGCAGCCGACCAGTCCCAGCTTCACCAATTGCGAGCGGAGCGTAGCGAAGCGGCCGCCAAGCTGCCCGCCGCCACCCTTAATGAATACACGCGCATCCGCAAAAAATGGAATGGCGTGGTGATCGCGGAAGCTACGACGGGCCGCTGCTCCGCTTGCCAGATTGTGCTGCGCCCTCAGTATTTGCAGGACCTCAAGAAGGGCGAACACCTGATGACTTGTGAAAGCTGTGGCCGCTTTCTGTTCTACAACCCGCCGGTGCGCTTAGAGATGTCTCCCGCAGGCTGACCTTCAGCCCTACTGGATCACGTTCAGCAGACTACCGCTGCCCGCTCCCACTGCCACTGTTTCGGTATCTTTTCGTGGTGGCACTTGCAACCCCGGCATTGGCTTCCCTTGAAACAGCTTGCGGCAAGGCACCGCCAGCCAGCGAGCCCACTTGTTGGCCCGGTTCCTGCGGGCGCTGTCAGTAGCAATGCCAGTACTTGCATACATTTGGCGGTAGAGCTTCGAGATAAAGATGAATGCCAGGCGCGCTCTCAAATTCGGAGTGCAGTTCGACCGCTTCCATACCGCGCTGAAACTATAAAAACTGTCCCATACGCCTTGCGTCCGCTGGCGCATCTCTTCCGAATTCATGGTGGGATGCGGCATAAACATCTTGGGCCGCGCCTCCGGAGGAATCAGCCAATAGCGTGTGATGGGCGTCCCTTCCACCTGTGGCACGTTCTCGCCAAAAGCTTTTTCCCAGCGCTCGAAATCGACCGTTCCGCAGAATGGCGTCAGCATCACGAACTGTGCGAATGTCAGACCAGCCCTATGCGCCAATTCTAACGTTGCATCAAAGGTATTTGCCCGATCCGTGGACAAGCCAAAGATGAATGATCCTAAGACGTGCAGTCCGTGCCGGCGGAATTCCTGCAATTGATCGACGAGCTTCTCGCCCGAACAGTTGAAGTCTTTGAATACCGCCTTCAAACCTTCCGGCGTCACCGCCTCCACGCCCACCAGCGCGCCGCGGATATGCGCCTTGCGCATGGCGTCCAGGAATTTACCGTCTTCCGCGGACTCCATGGTGATCTGCGTGAAAAACGTTAAGTCATTCGGCAGCTCCGCCAGCCGCGCCATCAATTCGAAACGCTCCTCGCGGATAGCCTTCAGCTCGTCCACCTTGTGCTGATTGCCCTGCCGCTCAGCATTCTTGATATCTGTCAGTGAGACGGGATAGAAGTTATCGTCTGCAAGCGCGATAAAACGGAAACCCTGGCGGCGCAGCGCGACAATTTCCTCAATCACCACGTCCGACGGGCGTTGCCGCGGCTTTTGGCCGTCGGTTCGCCACACGGAGCAAAACGAGCAATGCTTGGAACAACCGCGGACCGTCTGCACGGAAGCCCACATATAGCGGTCTGGAGGCAACAGGTCCCATCGTGCGGCTTTAAACTGCTCCGGCGCGACGCGCCCCCCTTCGTAGATCTTCTTTGGAGAATCCCGCGCGCAGTCCCGGAGCGCTTCACCCCAAGCCAGGTCGCCGTCGCCCTTCACTACAGCGTGTGCGTGTCCCAACTCCAAGGCTTCATCGGGATAGAGCGTCGAGTGGATGCCGCCAAAAATCACATAGGCGCCTCGCTCCCGGGCCAGCCGTCCTACCGCGTAGCCACGCAGAGCATTGCCCGTGTGGATGCCAATACCCACCACGTCGCCGGCCGAGATGCTCTCGGGTATCAGGCTCTCAAGTGTTTCGTCGCAAATTACGGGATCACCGAATTCACTCGGTGTCGCGGTAGCCAGCACATACAACCAACGGGGTGTGATGACTGCGGTTCCGAACGCGGAATCGCTGGGGTTTATGAGATGTATAGTCAAAGGTCCTTTTTTGGGAGCTCTGGCAACGGGATCGGCTCATTGGAGGACAAACCTCCAGCCGCAACCGGATACTCAGGGTCCGGGGTGCCAAGGGCTTCAGTTTAGCATTCCAGGGACGGCCGTGGAATAGAGCCGTGGAATAGAGTGGTGGGGGGATAAAAGGAATGGATCTACGACCAGATCCCAGCGGCCAGAACGTGGTCCAGCCGCCGGGGGTTACTCGGAAACAAACGGTTACTTACTTTGCCGGAGTCGCGGTAGCAGGCGCAGCGGCCGGGGTAGCGCTCTTCTTGGATTTGTGGTGATGCTTCTTCACCTTCGCGGGAGCGGGGGAGCTGGCTGACGGAGCGGGCGTAGTCTGAGCCATCAGCACAGTTCCAGCAAGTAGCATCGAGGTCATCAGGGTTTTCATAAAATAATTCTCCTTGGGGCCAAATAGGCGTCTCTCGCCTTCAGATCCATAGACGCGCACCCCATCTCGAAGGTTCATGAAAAAACATTCCTAAACCCTTTTGTGTAAATACTTTAATACTTGCAAATGATGAGAATTCTTTAAGGTTCTTCAGGAAGATCTTCAGCTCGATTTTCGAACCGCGTGAACTGGCCTAGAAAACGCAGCGGAACGTTGCCGATGGGGCCGTTGCGCTGCTTGGCGATAATTAGATCGGCCAGCCCGCGCAAGTCCTCACGGTCCCTCTTATAGACTTCCTCGCGGAAGATAAACGCCACGAGGTCGGCGTCCTGTTCGATGGATCCCGAATCGCGCAGATCGCTCAACTGCGGTTTGTGATCGCCGATGCGCGTCTCCGCGGCCCGGCTTAGCTGCGAGAGCACCAGGAACGGCACGTCAAGATCCTTGGCCATCAATTTCAAGCCCCGCGAGATCGCGCTCACTTCCTGGTTGCGGTTCTCGCTGCGTCCGCGGCTGCTCATCAACTGCAAGTAGTCGATCACCACCAGGCTCAAGCCGTGCTCCGCTTGCATGCGGCGTAGCTTGGAGTGAATGTCCATTAGATTCACGCCAGCGGTGTCGTCCAGAAATAGTGGCGACTCGGTCAAATCCGCCAGCGCCACTTGGAGCTTCCTCCGTTCATCGCCGTTTAAGTAGCCAGCTCGAAACTTGTGCTGATCCACACGGGCGGCCGAGCACAGCAGCCGTGTTAGCAGGCTGGCCGAAGACATTTCGAGCGAGAACACTGCCACCGGCTTGCGCATTTGCGGGTGCGTGGCTACGTGCTGCGCAATATTCAGCGCCAAAGCCGTCTTACCCATCGATGGTCGTGCTGCCAAAATCAGGAGTTCCCCGCCATGCAACCCGCCGGTCATCTCATCGAATTTGGCGAAGCCGGTGCTCAGGCCGCTCACCCGTTGGCTGGGATCCAGAAACGCATTCACGCCGCCCGGGAACTTGCTGATGACCGTGGATGGCGATTCCAGCTTCTCGCCTGACCTCGCTTCGCCCAGTTTCAGCAGCGATTCTTCCGCGCCCGCCAGAATCTCGTCCGGCTCATCTTCACCAATGAGGCAGCGGTCGATCACTTTCTGTGCGCTAAAGATCAGCTTGCGTAGCGTTGCTTTGTCTTTGACTATGCGAATGTAGCTGTCGAGGTTGCTGAGCGCGGGCAAGCCCTCATCCAGGGAGACAAGGTAGGAGAACCCGTCCACCGACTCAATCTGCCCCTGCTTCATCAACTCATTGGCGAGTGTGACGCGATCGATTTTTTCGCCGCGGTCGTACAGGTCCTTCATGCGCGCGAAAATGCGGCGATGCTTTTCGAGGCTAAAGTCTTCGGGTTCGATTGCGCCCGCAACTTGAAAATACGTGTCCTGGTTTAGCAGGATCGATCCGAGCACAAAGCGCTCGGCATCTACGTTGGCGGGAAGTCCTCTCTCAAAAGTAAGATCGATAGTGGCCATGGCAAGCTCCGTGACCATTCAAGATTACCCGCTCAGGCAGGCGAAAACGCAAGTTCAGAATTTGCAGAACTTTTCCACAAATGAGTACACGAAGAACTACTTCTTGGCGTCTGTGGCAGGCGCCGGCGCGTCCGCAGGCATCACGACTGCTGTCACGATGCGGTCCAAATTGGGGAAGCTCTTATCCAGATACGCCTTGCCCATTGCGGTGATGCGGCCTTGATCGGGTGACTCGCCATACCCGGCAAAAAATTTGTCCACCAATTCCATGCCCTCGATCACTTGCCCAAATGGTGCGAATCCCTGCGTATCCAACCGGACGTTATCGCCGAAATTGATGAAGATTTGCGTGGTGCGCGTATTGGGTCCGGCTGTGGCGAAAGTTAGTGTGCCGCGCTTGTTGGATTGCGTCACTCGATCATCTACCAGATAGGCGTGATCCCATACCGCCGCTACATCCGGACGCGCTGGAATACCGAACTGCGCCACAAAATTTGGCACCACGCGAAAGAACGCCGCATCCTTGTAGAAACCGCCTCTGACCAGATTGTAGAAACGGTCCGCGCCGATAGGCGCCCATGCTCGATTCACTTGAATGATGACGTCGCCCTTCGTTGTGGTGAATTTCACCTTATAGACTTCGGGAGCCCTCGCCTTCAACGTCGCGGGCCTTAGCAGATTCGGTGCCGCTGCCGCAGGAGCAGGAGCTTTCTTGGCCGCACTTGCCGCGGGTGTTGCACTCTTCGCGGCCGGCGCGGCGCTCTTGGCAGCAGGCGCAGCACTCTTTTGGGCGGGCGGCGGTGTAGATTTCGTCTGCGCGAGCGCGATTCCGCACGCCAGAATGGAGATCAGCAAGGTTTTCATAGGATTTTCTCCCACATCATATCAGAACCAATTTGTCTTGGACCTCACCCGTAACCCGCGCCTCGCCATCGCCCACAAATACGTCTACCTCGAGTCGGATACCAAACTCCGGCAGATAGATGCCAGGTTCAACTGAGAAGCATGTCCATGGAATCACCTTGCGCTCATCGTGGGTCTCCAGATTGTCCATGTTGGCGCCCGAGCCATGGACCTCAGTGCCGATCGAATGCCCAGTTCGATGGAAGAAGAAGTCCTCGAACCCCTGCGCTCTCACATGCTCGCGCGCCGCATCATCCACTTCGAATCCCCGCAACTCTTGCTTCTTGCTGACCGCGTCTTTCACACGTGCAATCGCCCGGTCCCGTGCGTCGCGGACCACTGTGAACACCCGCTCTACCTGCGCGGGCGGCTCCGTGCCGCAATACCCAACCCAGGTGATGTCGTAGAAAACCGCTTCCGGACGATCCAGCTTGGCCCACATGTCCATCAGCACCACATCGCCGCGCCGTATCTCGGAACAGGCATCCTGCTTAGGCTCATAGTGCGGATTCGACGCGTTCGAATTCACCGCCACATCCGGGCCATGATCCGTGGTCAGTCCTTCCTCAGCGAATCGCGCGAGGATGAATTGCTGCATGTCCCATTCCGTGACGCGCTCGGCCGCCCGCAGCTTTTCTCCAACGCGTTCGAACGCATGCCGCCGGATCGTGTCGACCTTTCGCGCAGCCTCCAGGTGCATCGCCAATTGTTCCTGGGTCCATCGCGACTCGAAGTATTGAATCAGGTTTGCCGATGTGACAACCTCCACGCCCAGCCCGCGCACCAGTTCGATCGTGCCCCCGTCCACCATCGCAACATACGGCACCGCGCAATTCGGCGAATACTGCATGGCGATCCGGCGCCCGGCGCCGATAATCGACTTCAACCCGTCCACCAAGGTGCTCCAGCCAGCGTAAAGAACGTGTCGCCCCGGCAACGGAGCAAGCGTCTGCACCTCGATCTTGTGCACCAGCCCGCGCGGCTCGCCGTTCGCCGGGATGTAGTAAAACCAGCGCCGCGTTACCATCGAGCCCGGGGTGAACTGAAGTACGCGGTATGCCAGCGGATCCCGGCGATGGTGATCGAAAAACAACCACCCATCCAAACCTTCTTCGCGCAGCGCCGTCTGGATTTCTT
>CAZDGT010000349.1:0-4077 GCA_964504905.1 uncultured Bordetella sp.
GCGCCGCGAACTTGTGGAAGAGACCGGGTATACCGCCAAGAAGTGGACCAAACTCGCGGAGTTTTATCCCAGCCCCGGTTTCCTTAGCGAAAAGATGACGATCTACTTGGCGACCGGACTCACCGAGGGTGAAGCCAAACCGATGGACGATGAGCGGATTGAAACACGGTGGTTCAAAGCCAAGGATATCGACAAATTGATCCGCACCGGCAAGATCTTGGATGCCAAGACGAACGTAGGGTTCCTCAGGTGGAAGAGATACTTCTCAGATAAGTAAACATCGCCGCCAGTGCCCGGGCGCGGTGGCTCACTTGCATTTTTTGCTCGATACTGGCCTCGCCGAAGGTGCAACCGAACTCGGGGCAATAAAATAGTGGATCGTATCCGAAGCCGCCGGAGCCTCGTGCCTCGTTGATGACCCGGCCCTCCACAGTACCCCGAAAAGTCTTCACCAGTTTGCCGTCGTTGACCAGCGCAATCACGCAGACGAACCGCGCAGTACGGTTCTCGACTCCGCGCAAGTTTTCCAGCAGCAACGCATTGTTCGCGGCATCGGTCGAATGCTCTCCGGCATAGCGCGCCGAAATGACGCCGGGCGCGCCGCCGAGCGCCTCCACCTCCAGCCCGGAATCATCCGCGAACAAATGTCCGCTGACGCGGCTGCCGTAGGCAACGGCTTTCTCAATAGCATTGGCCTCGAAGGTGTCGCCAGTTTCGTCGGGCGGCGGAATTGACTTCGGCAAAGCGCGGACATCGAAATCGGGAGCAGCCAACTGAAATTCCCGAAGCTTGCCTGGATTGCTGGTGGCGCAGTAAACGATCATGCGGCTTCGAGAGATTTCTGGACGACTATCAGTTCCGCAATGCCGACGCGCGCCAGCGCGATCAAGGAAGCCAGCTGAGGGTCGTCGAAGGCGGTCTTTTCTGCCGTGGCCTGAAGCTCGACAAATTGGCCCGATCCCGTCATCACCACGTTCATATCCACTTCGGCCTGGGAGTCCTCCTGGTAACACAAGTCCAGCATGGGAACGCCGCCGACCACGCCCACGCTGGTCGCCGCCACGAAATCGCGAATCGGATTCCGTTTCAGCGTGCCGAATTTCAGCAGCTTGCGGATCGCTACCGAAAGCGCGATGTAAGCGCCGGTGATGGCGGCAGTGCGAGTCCCGCCATCAGCTTGTAAAACGTCGCAATCGAGAATCACGCTGCGCTCGCCGAGCGCGTCGAGATCGATGATAGACCGCAGCGACCGTCCGATCAGGCGCTGGATTTCCATGGTGCGACCGGAAGCGCGTCCCTTGGAGACTTCGCGCGGAGTGCGCGTAGCCGTGGCGCGAGGCAGCATGGAATACTCGGCTGTGACCCAACCTTTACCGGAGTTGCGCAGGAAGTGGGGAACACTGTCTTCGATGGAAGCGGCGCACAGGACTTGCGTGTTGCCGACTTCAATCAGCACCGATCCTTCGGCGGTCAGCAGGTAGTCGGTCGTAATCTTGAGCGGGCGCAGCTGGTTGGGCTGCCTTTGATCGATTCGCATGGGAATGGCCTTTAGCTGGATTTAAGCAGCTCGTAAAACAGCAATGAGAGGAGCGCGGCGCCCATCAGGATGAGCAACAGGCAGGGGATGGCGGCCGCATTGGAACGCGCGGTGGGAGCTTTGCGCGAACCGGCCGCTTTAAATTTTGCCATAAGAAAGTAACTTCTACATGTAGCACAATGAAGCTATGAACCCGAGCGGCGTGACCGCGGCTCCGCGCATCGTAAACCGGTTCTTCGAGTTCTCGCTGCTGGGAATGCTGGCGGCGGGCTACTTCGCGGTACTGGGATCGGGCTATTTGGATTGGCCCACGGCGATACTGACGTTGCTCGGCCTGTGTGCGCGGGCCCTGGCAGTGGCGGGAGTGGTTGTGATCGAGCCGCCTCCACGATTAGTTGCCGCCCTGGCAATCGCCTACATGGGGTTCTTCCCCGTCGACTACTACTTTCTCTCCGGAACATTTCTCTCCGCCACCGTGCACATGGTGTTCTTCCTGGCGGTGCTCAAACTGCTTACAGCGAAGACGCAGCGCGATTTCGGATACCTGAAGATCATCGCGGGTCTGGAACTGATCGCCGCCGCAATTCTCTCCGAAGGGTTTAGCTTCCTGGCGTACCTGGCGATTTTTGTGTTGTTCGCGATTGCGACGTTTGCCAGCGGCGAAGTCCGGCGGGCCGCGGGAGCACAGGTGGTGGTCTCGCGTGGAGGACTGAAAGCTTTTCCGCGACGGCTTGGTCTAGTATCGGCAAGTCTGTTTGCCGGAATTCTTTTCATGACCGTGTGCCTGTTCTTCGTGCTGCCGCGCACCGCACGCGCTGCATTCGAGCGGTTTGCGCCGGCACGCTACCGGTTGACAGGATTTTCGAACACCGTCACGCTCGGCGAGATCGGTCGAATAAAGCAGAGCAGCGTACCGGTGATGCACGTTCGTTCGTACCAAGGCGAGGGATTCCTGCCCGTGAAGTGGCGCGGCGCCGCGCTGGCGGAGTTCGACGGTAAGCGTTGGTTCAATCCTCCCGGCCAGGAGCAGGTGATCCAAGTTGAGGATGGCCAGGTGATCGTGCGCTCCGCTACGGAAGGCGTGAGCCGGGGTCCCAACCTGATCTATCAGGTTCACCTCGAGCCGCTGATTGCGGACACTCTGTTTTTCGCGGGCACCGTTGAGACTATCAAGATCGACGTCCGCTATTTACGCTATTCGCGTGGGGGCGGCATTCACGTGGCGCCCCGTTATGGAAACCGTGGGCTCAACTACAGCGCGTACGGGTTCCTCCCCAATGAGTGGGTTTTGGGGCGCTACGCCGCGCAGCTTCCGCCGGGCATCCTGCGCGAATTGCTGATGCTTCCGCCGCTGGACCCAAGAATTCCTGAACTCGCCTTGCAAATGACGGCGGGCGCCGTGACTCGTGCCGACAAGGCGCGGGCGCTCGAGTCGCACTTGCGGCGGGACTACGGCTATACGCTGGAACTGCTGGAGAAGCCGGTGGCCGACCCACTCTCGTACTTCCTGTTCGACCGCAAGAAGGGGCACTGCGAATACTTCGCTTCGTCGATGGCAGTGATGCTGCGGACGCTCGGAATCCCGTCGCGCGTGGTCACCGGCTTCCAGAGTGGCGTCTACAATTCAATGACCGGATGGCAAGTGATCCGGGCCTCAGATGCACACAGCTGGGTAGAGGCATGGATCGAAGGTCGCGGCTGGACCACGTTCGATCCCACGCCGTTCGACCCGGCAGCGGGAGAACCGGGGTTGATGAGCCGCCTGGCTCTGCTCACGGACACTGCATCGCAATTCTGGAACGACTGGGTCATGAGTTATGACCTGGGCCATCAAATTGCGCTCGCGTCCCGCATGCAGGCGGCTGGACGCCGAATTCGTTTCCCAGATATCGATGAACTGGCAGTAGGATTGAAACGAGCGGGGCATGCGGGGCTGCGGTATGCGCCGGCGGCGGCCGTTTTCCTAGCCATTATTATTGCGGCGCTAATATTTGGTCCGAAAGTGGTGAAACGCTGGAAGCAGCGTGTCCACGCCCGGAAACTGGAGCGCGGGGTTGGCGACCGGTCGGACGCGACCATCCTCTATCAGCAGATGCTTGAACTGCTCTCTAAGCGAGGCATTCAGAAGCCGGCATGGTTCACGCCTTTGGAATTCGCCCGCGTGGTGAAGACTCCCCAGGTTGCGCCCCTAGTGGAAGAAGCGACGGCAGCCTACAATGAACTGCGCTACGGCGGCAGGCCAGATGCGGCCCCACGTATGATGCGCGTGCTGGAGCAGATCCGGCAACTCTAACTCCAAATTGTGACCGAATACAGCGTCCGCGAACAGCGTGGTTGGTATCTCTACGATTGGGCCAACTCGGCGTTCGTCACCACAGGAGTCGCACTTTTTCTAGGCCCTTACCTAACGGCGATGGCGAAGGCCGCGGCGGATCCAGCCGGCCTGGTACATCCGTTGGGGCTCAGTATCGATGCCCGCAGCTATTGGAGTTATCTGGTCAGCCTGTCAGTGATCCTTCAAGTGTTGGTCTTGCCGATTG
>CAZDGT010000350.1:0-9558 GCA_964504905.1 uncultured Bordetella sp.
GTCCCTATCTGACGCTGGGCAGCTACTCGGTGGTCGATACCGTCGCCGATTTATACCGACTGATCTCCGGCGGAGCCGCAGGTACCGAGATGCCGGCCTTCGGTTCCAACTTCGAAAGCGATGACCTGTGGCGTCTGGTCACCTACGTCCGCACGGTGGCTGGCCGCGCCAAGGCTGCTGCCACCGGCGACCGGAACGCCGGACTCCAGTTGTACACCGGCAAGGGGCGATGCGCCCAGTGCCACACCATCGACGGCAAGGGCGGCAGGCTGGGTCCGGATCTCAGCACCGTCGGACGGAAGCGCAGCCTGGCCTATCTCAAGGAATCCATCCTCGATCCCAACGCCGACATCACGCCCGGCTACAACACCATCACGGTGGTCTCGTAGGATCGCAAAACAATTGTCGGGGTCCAGCGCGGCTTCGACGATTTCTCGGCGCAATTAATGGACCCGGCCGAAAACTTCCACTCGTTTCAAAAGGATGACGTCACTTCGATGAAACGGGAAATTCGCTCGCTGATGCCGGCCACCTATAAAACTACATTCAATGAGAAGGAACTGAACGACGTGCTGGCATATCTAGCGAGCCTGCGTGGCTCCAGGGAGAATGGAAAATGAAACGCTGGACACTGATATTCGCAACCCTCACGACCGCAGGCGCGCTCATCGCCGCCGACATCACGCCAGACAGGCTCCGCCAGTCCCAGAGCGAAGAGGCCAACTGGCTCATGTACGGCAAGAACTACATGGGGTGGCGCTACAGTGAGCTTCGCCAGATCAACACCACTACCGTCAAGGATCTCTCCCCGCAATGGATCTTCCAGAGCGGCGCGCTCGGGAAGACCGAAGGCACTCCTCTGGTCTTTGACGGCATGATGTACGCCACCGGCCCCTCGAACCACGCCTGGGGGCTGGACCTGGCCACCGGCCGGCCCATGTGGCACTACGCCAAGCCGTTGCCCTCGGGAATGAACATCTGCTGCGGACAGGTGAATCGCGGCTTCGCCGCGCTCGGCAACAAGCTGTATAAGGTCAACCTGGAAGCAAAGCTGATCGCGATGGATTCCAAGACTGGCAACGTTCTGTGGGAAACCGAGATCGACGACGTCAAGAAAGGATACAGCGCCACCGTCGCGCCGCTGATCGTGAAGAACCTGGTGGTGGTGGGCGTCGCCGGCGCCGAGTATGGCATCCGCGGCTTCATTGATGCCTACGACGCCGACACCGGCAAGCGCGTCTGGCGCTTCTGGACCGTGCCCGGCCCCGGCGAAGCAGGCAGCGACACCTGGGGAGCCGAGGAAGCCTGGAAGCGTGGCGGCGGTTCCACCTGGATCACCGGCACCTACGATCCCGAGCTGAACCTCATCTATTGGGGCACCGGCAATCCCGGACCCGACTGGAATGGCGACGTCCGCCCCGGCGACAATCTCTACACTTGCAGCATCGTGGCCCTCGACGCCGACACCGGCAAAGTGAAGTGGCATTTCCAGATGACTCCGCACGACGTGCATGACTGGGATGCGATCAGTGATCCTACGCTTGTCGATCTGATGGTCAAAGGGCAAAAGGTGAAGGCTGTGGTCCAGGCGAATCGCAACGGCTTTTTCTATGCGCTGGACCGCGCCACCGGGAAGATGATCGTGGGCAAGGCCTACACCAAGGTGAGTTGGGCGGACGGGATCAAACCCGACGGGCGGCCCAACCTGATTTCCGGCCAGGACCCGACCGAGGAAGGGAACAAGGCGTGCCCCGCGGTAGGTGGCGGACATAACTGGCAAGCCACGGCCTACAGCCCGCAGACGACTTGGTATTATTTCACCTCCACGGTAGGGTGCCAGACCTACTACAAGACCACGCAGGAATTCCGCGAAGGGCTGCTTTACACGGGAAGCACCGGCGCTCCGATACCGCTCGACCCCACCACCGGCGCAGTGCAGGCGCTGGACCCGGCCACCGGCGAAACCAAGTGGAAGTTCGAGATGGTGAGCCCACCCACCAGCGGCTTGCTGGCGACCGCCGGAGGCTTGATCTTCGCCGGCAACCGTGAAGGATACGTCATCGCTCTGGACGCGCGAACCGGGAAAGTGATGTGGAAGTTCCAGACCGGCGGAGTCGTGATCGCTCCTCCGATCACATACCTGCTCAACGGCAAGCAACATGTCGCCGTGGCCGCGGGGGATGCGTTGCTGACGTTCGCGCTGCGGTAAGTGGGCGACGGAATCCCAGATTTCGTAAAGGCAATTCAAAATGTTCCAGAACGAAATCCGGGATGGTCAATCGCCGTTTGCGTTTTTGGCACAACAAATTTTCATCCCCTTGGGGCTTGTCATGTGGGGTGCATTCAGCTGCGAAATCCCTCGCCAGTTGAGTCGACTCGACCGCCCCGTTGGAGTCGTGATTGAAGCGGCCTGCATATTGGCCCTAGCGGCATTGCCAGCATTTTTCTTGGGGCGCCTCGTCCGGCGTGACGCCCCGGATTTTGCGACGGCGGGGAAATGGATTTGGATACTTCCTCTGATGGTTACGTTAATGATAAGCGGCATGCTTACTGGCGGATTTACGGCCCGAGACGCTGAGGAATTGTTTTTTCCCATACACGATGGCGAAGCGTGGTGGGCGGTGTTCATGGCCACCTATCCGACCATCGGATGTATCGCCTATTCGCTCGGCATTGGTTGGCAGGGACGTCTATCGGAGCCAGTAAGACTCAAGCCAGATTTTGAGAGTTAGATCGTGCCGGGCTTCGTGGGCCAGCAGATTCGGGCGGAGTTCTTTGTAATAGCGCTCCTCCAGAATCTCCGCTTTGAGATACCCAGCCTGCGCGAGGCGTTGAACGTCATCTCGATCCCGTTCAAAATTTCGTTCCAGCTTCGAGAGAGCCAAATCATGCGCATCCAAAGCAAAGAGTCGGAGGCGAGTCCATGCGTCAGGAAACATTGCTTGCAGACGGTCCGCGTAGTTTTCCGGCGGTGTCACAACTGTGACCGCATCCAGAAACAATTTGTGTTTGCGGTGAAAGGCGGAGCCTTTGCCCGCAATCTCGGCGAGGGCGTCCCGCAAACTTGGCACAACGGCCAAGTAATCTACATCGCTGGTGGTTCGGGCAACACCGTAGACTTGTGTCACTACGAAGCCGCCACAACAATGCAACTCAACGTTCTGGTTGAGCAGGCCATCAACATCAGCGAGAAAAGATCGCCACGGCTCCGCCAGTTCCTTAGTGTTTGGCATACGGCAACTGATCGACCGTAAGGCTCGTCAGCAAACTCCAATGTGCCGCGGCTTCGGGACGACTGCTCCTCAGCCATGCACGCTCGCGTTCCGGCATCGAGTCGCGGCAAAGAGTTCCCTCGTGGGCGAGACGGGCTTCCTCCAGCTCCTTTTCCCATCGTGACAGGACTTGCACAGCATCTTGGCGCTCCGGAAATGCGCGCGCACTCTGCTCCGCCAGATGAACTACGTAACCCAGCCGGTTTTGGGCGTTGCGCAACTTGACGCGGTCGCGCAGCCACTCCCAATTCAGACCGGTATACGTGCTGAGGACCCAGGGCAGCGCCTCCACCAAGCGCGTGTCCAGATCCCGCTTCACTATTCCACTGAGAACCACAGCAGCCGGGTTGCTCGCCGCCTTTGATCGCACATGCTCGAAGCCGGGATAACCGAGAGACGCAAGCTGCCGCTGAAGGTCATCGGATGTCCCCGCCTTGGCGTCGGCTGGCTCGGAGAGCGGGAGAGCCGTGGGCGGAAGTTTATACAGCTTAGCGGCTTTGCGAACCAGTCCAGCGCCCGCCGCCCGTAACCCGCTTTCGAGCTGCGACAAATAGGGCTGCGACACTGCCAGCGAATGCGCGGCTTCAACCTGCGTCAAGCCCGCTGCTTTTCGTCCCGTCTTCCATTGCCCGGCGGTCATGAGTCCTCTTTAGTAAAATATAGCATACATAGCTATATTCCTTTTGGCCCCATCTTTGTCTCCCCCCCGCCGTAAGCGCTATACTCGACGTTCAGGCCCTGTCCGCACTGCCCCCGTCGGTTTCGGCAACTCCATTCCTTTATGCGGACACCCGGATGACCCACAACTTCACAGCCGCCGACCTGGCTGTCAAATCCCTAGGACCCTGCCGCATCGACTCCCCTCTGCTGCCCTTGCTCGCGCAGCGCCAGCGCACGTTTCATAACGTCGATGAAGAAGACCGCGTCCTCTTTGACGACACGCTTTCCGGATTGAGCGAACGCAATCTGCCCGTCGCCGAGCTGCCCGCGTTTGAGCCGGCCGGTCCGCGGCGCAAGATCTTTTTCGATCCGTCGAAGACACGCGCCGCCATCGTTACCTGCGGCGGACTCTGCCCCGGTTTCAATGACGTCATCCGCAGCCTGGTGCTCGAACTCTATAAGAGCTACGGTGTGCGCAAAGTGTACGGTTTCTGCAATGGCTACCAGGGTTTCATCGCCAAGTACGGCCGCTCCGTGCTGGACCTCTCGCCCGCCACCGTGGCCGGCATCAATGAGCAGGGCGGCACCATCCTCGGCACCTCGCGCGGCGAGCAGGACCCCGAAGAGATCGTCGATTGCATGGAGACCATGAGCATCAACATGCTCTTCGTCATCGGAGGCGATGGTACCCTGCGCGGCGCGCTGCGCATCACGAAGGTCATTGCCGCGCGCGGCGGGAAGATCGCTGTGGTCGGCGTTCCCAAGACCATCGATAACGACATCATGTTTATCGATCAGAGCTTCGGCTTTCAGACCGCCGTCGCCGAGGCCACGCGTGCCATTCGCTCTGCGCATGTGGAAGCGGAATCGTCTCCCAACGGGATCGGATTGGTGAAGCTGATGGGGCGGCACTCGGGTTTCATCGCGTGTTACGCGTCGCTCGCCATGAGCGACACCAACTTTGTGCTGATCCCGGAGGTGCCATTCGAGCTGGAAGGCGACTGCGGCTTCCTCAACGTTCTGCGGCAGCGTTTGGAGCGGCGCGGCCACGCCGTGATCGTGGTCGCCGAAGGAGCCGGACAGCATCTGCTCGCAGCGGGCAATGGTACCGATGCCTCAGGTAATGCGAAGCTCAGCGATATTGGCGTGTATTTGAAGCAGCGGCTGGTCGACTACTTCACCGGGATTGGCATGGAGTGCAATCTTAAATACATCGACCCCAGCTATGCCATCCGCAGCGTCCCCGCCAATCCTTTCGATAGCGTCTACTGCATCCGCCTGGCGCACAACGCAGTGCACGCCGCCATGAGCGGCCGGACTGAGATGGTGGTGGGGCGATGGAACGGCCGCTTCGTTCACGTGCCGTTTGAGATGGCCGTCCGCGAGCGCTACCTGGTCGACACCTCAGGGGACTTGTGGACCAGCGTCCTCGAAGCCACCGGGCAGCCGCGCGAATTCCGCTAGCTGATACAATCGAAGGCGCACAAGGAGGCACCACCATGAAATACTTGATCGCTCTCGCGGCCTTTGCGGCCACCGTATCGCTGATGGCGGCAGACGGCGCCGCGACCTACGTGGATCACGACAAAGTCTCGGCGCTATTCGTCAAGGGCGGGTCGATTGCCAAGGGCGGGGACTACAGCGTATCGGCCAATAAACGGACGGGTCCGGGCCAAGTGGAAGTCCACGACAAGGAGACCGATATTTTCCATGTGATGGAGGGCGAGGCGACCCTGGTCACGGGCGGCAAAATGATCGGTGGCAAGCAAACCAGAGCGGATCAATGGCTGGGTTCGAACATCGAAGGCGGAACTACGTATCACTTGAGCAAGGGCGACGTGGTAACGGTGCCCGCCGGGACGCCGCATTGGTTCAAGGAAGTCCCCACGGGCATTACCTACTACACGGTCAAAGTAATCAAGCCGTAACGGCTGCTGGATTATTTCCAGTCGTCGATCGCCTTCCGTTGCAGCGCACCGAGCGGGTAATCCAGGAACTCCACCGCTACACCGTCGGGATCGGGCATGTTTGTGATACGAGCCTTGCTGGACCCGGTTCGAGGATCTTCCACTTTGGCTCCGCGCTGCCGCAGCGCCGCCACCGTGCCGTCAAAGTCTTCCGGCCAGATACCAATATGGCCGAGACCCGGCGGATGATCCGGAGTGGCCGGAGTTAGCTCCAGAAACGTGTCGCGGTTAATGTGGAGATAGGTGAAAACAATCTTGCCCTCATTGTTTTTGATGGTGAACGCCTCGCGCAAGCCTACCACCTGCTTGTAGAAGCGCAGCGACGCATCGAAATCTTTGGTGTAAATTCCCACATGATTCAGGCGCAGCCCCGCGTTGCGATTCTGCTGGGCAGCTAGCACCCCAACGCCGATTCCCGCCACAAACAAAACCAGACCGCCGATCCGTCTGCGCATAACGATCCTCCTATTTCATGCTGAGCAAGTAAGCCGTCAGATCAGCCACATCCGCAGGTAAGTAATTTTCCAGGAGCGCAAGATGCTTCTGGCGCGCGGACGCGGTTTTGGTGTCGTTCAGCCGGTCCAGCTTCCAGGACGGCGATGCTTCCAGGCTGCTAGGCTTCATGATCTGCACTTTCAACGCAGCCGCATCGTACTTCTTGGCGATGCTCGCCAAGCTTGCCGTCGAGTGGCAGGCACTGCACTTCTGATCGAAATATGTTTTCCCGGCCGCGGCCTTTCCTGGACCGCTATCCTTGGCCTCGATGATTTCCTTGTAGCGTCCTTGCTGCCGCCCATAATGGATCCAGCGAACCAAATCGGCGATCTGCAAATCGCTCAAGTCGGAAAACTGCGGCATGGGGGAAAGCTTTGCAGTTTGTGGAATGCCACGGCGCAAAAGGGGGCCGATCAAGTTGCCATTTTCATCGTTGCCCACCAGGCGCGAGTGCATCAGATCCGTGGCCTCGCCCCGCGCCACCAGATACAGTCCATGGCAGTAGCTGCAGCCGAACAATACATAAGTCTCCTTGCTGTGCTGCATCACCGGATCAGCCATCGGTGGTCCGATATAGGCGACGTCATAGTCGGGTCTCGGCGCGGATTGGGCGGCGGCAGTGCCCGCGGCCACTATCGCGCAAAACAACAGAGGAAGGGATTGACGAAATGACATATATTTTTTCTTCCTATGCCAGCGCCCGCTTGCAATAGTCAAACATCCGCTGCACCTCGTCCACTCCCGTGCGCAAAGTTCCATGTTCGAACTCCAGCAGTGCAATGATGGGCCACTGGTTGTCCCGGATAATCCGAAGAATCTCGATAATCGGAGCGTCCCCCTCACCGAACGGCGCGCTGCGCCCGTTGTTTTTCCTGCGGTCCCCCAGATGGACGGCGGATACACGGTTGTGGTGCCGTTCGAGGAACCCGAGGCAGTCTCCATTGGCCGCCGTGAAGTGGCGAACGTCCAGCGTGGCCTTGAAGTCGGGCGAATAGCTGAGCCCTTTCACAATCGTTGCCTCGGTACTGAACGCATCCGGGTCGGATATATTGTCGTGATTGTGCAGGCCGGCGAACATTCCGTGTTTTCCGGGGAACGCACCCAGTCTCTTCGCGACCGCCAATCCGTAGGAGCCCACGATACTCTTCGCACCTAGGGTTTTGGCGCCCTCGAAGATGGCGTCGATTTCCGCATCGGTATGACTATCGCCGATATTAATGTAATAGCTGACGATCTCGATACCGGTGTTGTCAAATTCCTTTTTGATGTTGCGGTAGTAGTCAGCGGGCGTGGTTAGCCGCCAGTTCCGCACCTTGTCCCGCGCTTCAGCCGCGCTCACGCCGGGAGCATTGAAGGTCGGCTCAACCCAAGTGGCATGGAGCTCAACCATGCCCAATCCGTTCTGCACCATCCGCTGGATGAGAGTTGGACGGGTCTCGCGGGTCATCGGCAGGTCGTGGTAGCAGAAAGGCTGCAAGCCAAACTGCACGCCGCTTATATAGGACTTGTTGGGCTTTGTCCCTTGCGCCCATGTCAGTCCGGGAACGCCAGCCGTAGCCAGCTTGCCAAAATCGCGTCGCGTCAAGATCATCATGTCCTTCCTGTATAGCAAGTTTACGCCGAACCCGTCATCCCAACGGCGCGCGGAGTGATGTAGTATAGCCACGGGTTGTTTCGTGACGCCAACAACCAACGCATGGAGGGCTCATGAAAATCACAACGAAGATTGCGGCAGCCAGCCTGTTGGCGGGCATCTGCGCGACGCTCGCCTTTGCCCAGGACGGCGAACCCGCCGGCCGTGGCCGGGGTCCGGCGCAATATTGGTGGGTGAACAAGACTGCGGGCGGTGTCTACAAGCCGCCGATGCGGCCGTTGTGGAAGCTCTCCGACCTTAAGCAAATGCATGCCGGCCAGAACAACTGGCAGGAACAGATCATCCTCGATCCGGAACAGGATGCGACCTACAATTCGGCGGCGCCGGGCACCAGATTCGATGCCCGCATGCATCCCGACACTCCTACCGTCTTCGTCGTGGTCGCCGGGGAAGTGCACTTTACCGTCGAAGGCCAGCCGCCGGTCAACGCCCGGCGCGGATCCATCGTGAACATTATGAAGACCACCATCTTCTCTTACGACGTTGCCGGCGATCAGAATGCGCTCTGGGTCGAGGTTAATCCCACCAACTATAAGACCGTCTACCCCGCCGACGGCCCCCCGCCAATGCCGAGCAAGGATGGCAAGGTGGTGAAAGTATCGTTCCACCACACCCCAGGCGCTTACACCAAGCCCAACCAGCTCGAATGGAACACGTTCGACGATACCATCGCCAAATGTGCAGGGCGGGGCGCAGTAGTGATTGACGACCACCTCTTCGCCGATCCGCTGCTGGGCTACGTCAATCCTGCCGACAACAAATGCGGGACGGGCCGGCTCAATATTGGCAGCGGACCCACCAAACCTGACGCTCCCGCCTTCAACCCCCGCACGACCTTCGGACATATACATCCGGGCGCGGCGGAATGGTGGATCGTCCAGGTTGGCGCCATCAGTGGCAAGTTTGAAAACATGGGCGAGTTTCACGCCAAGGAAGGCGATGTTCTATATGCCGCTCCGATGGGCTGGCACCAGATGGCTGCCGAAGCCCCTTCGGGCCCGTCGGTTCGCCTGGCGATGGGTGGCTATGGATTCATCAACATGAACAATACCGAAGCCCCCGCCAATGCAGGACCACGGCAATAGGACACACGCTGGCGCCCACAGTCCTATAACCTGCCTCGCAAATGGAACTGGGGAAGTTTAGTACTTAAACCAACTTTGGGCTATCGCGCCGGCCGCCGGAACGCGGGACGATGGCCGCAGGCGGTGAATGCTCCATTCGGAGGGCACGTGCAACGCCCCGGGTGGCGGCCCCTGCCATGGATGCCACCCGGCTTCTTTGCCGCATGGGAAAGAGAGCCTGGGAGAGCGATGGGACGGCTGAAGACTGTTCGGCATCTTCTGTTGGTAGCCGGGTCTACTCTGGCCGGGATGTGCGCCGCTGTAATAGCAGTCAACTCGATTCCAAATGACCCTGTGCTGTCAAACGTAAGTTCTTCCATCTCACCGACGAACTACCAGCCCTCGCAGTTCGGTTTCGGCCAGGTCGATTACTGGGATGAATGTTT
>CAZDGT010000351.1:0-21072 GCA_964504905.1 uncultured Bordetella sp.
CGATGCCGTGGCCTTCCCATATCAGTTTGTCGAGCGGACTGCCCTTGAGGCGCGAAAGACCGGTACGTTGACTATGACCAACGAACAGTTGCGTGACACCCCGAGATCTGGCGAATTCGAGAAGCGTATTTGCCGGGTCGCCGCCCTCCAGGATTTCGACGTGCACACCAGCCGCATTCGCGATCGCGAGTCTCGCATCCAGGGCGGATTGATCCTGGGGCGAGATATTCGCCTGTTTGACGTACGCGACAATAAGTTCGCCATGAAACCGGGTGGCGATGATTTGCGCGAATTCCATCATCTCCTGCATGTTGGCGCGGGGCGTGGCGCACACTAGAATTCGTTCGTGCGCGCCGAATTGCTGCTTGATACCGTAGCGCTCCAGGTATTCGTTTAGCTGGAAATCGACGATATCGGCCGTGACCACCAGAGCTAGTTCACGGAGTTTCGAAAGCCGTTCCTGGCGTTTCTGAATCTGTTCCCGCTCATCGAGCGAGCGTTCCCTGGGCTCTTCCGGAGGCGCATCCACAATTTCGACCTCATCGGCGCTCTGGATGAAGGAAAGGGGGACTGTCTGATCCACGCACTTTCCGCTGATTGCTTCGACCTTTTCTCGCAGTTCACAGACATACTGGACATTAATAGAAGCGATCACGCTAATTCCAGCGTCGAGCAAGTCCTTCACATCCTGCCAACGCGTCGGATTGCGCGAGCCCGGCGGATTGTCATACGCCAGACCATCGATGATGCAAGCCGACGGATGGCGCCGAATCAAGGCATCTACATCGATGGCGGTTCCTCCGCCGATGGCTTTTAGCGGTATCACTTCCAGCTTTTTCAGCAGCGGCTCCACTTCCGCCGGCACTTGCGGCTGCATGGCGCCCACTACCACGTCTTGTCCCCGCTCGCTCCGCCGGCGGGCCTCATCCAGCATTCGGAAGGATTTGCCGACCCCGGACGCATACCCGAGGAAAATCTTGAGGTGCCCTCCCCGTTTTGGAGCGGCGGCCTCTTCCTCGGCTTGACACTCCTGAAGGTATTCTTCCGGCGTCTTCCGGCGTATTTCACGGGCCATGCTCGCCTCCAAGCATACTGCTTCGATGGATCACGGTTGAACTCCCAGCATAAACACCTTCGCCATCGAAGTAGACAATCAGACCGTCCCGGCGACGCAAAGCGCCATTGCCTGCGAGAGCGAAATGTAGCGGTCACTTCTTCAGCGGAAACTGTTGGTCCAAAGCCAGATTGAGCTTGAGTACGTTGACCCTCGGCTCTCCAAGCAGGCCCAGATCGGGGCTTTCCGTAAACTGGGCGACCATTTGGTTAGCCTGGTCCACCTGGATACCGCGAGCTTTGGCGACACGAGCCGCCTGCGCCCGCGCAGAATCCGGACTGACATGCGGATCGAGGCCGCTGGCCGACGCCGTTACCGCGTCAGCCGGAATCGGCGCCTTTGGAGTGAACACCAATGGCGCTTTGTCATCGCCGAATGCCTTGATCAGCTTCACATCATCAAGGTCGCCTTTGGCGTCTTTGAACTGATCCAGCGGCACCGAGGATTCAAAGGGAATGTCGTTATCAAGGCTGTAGTGCACGACGCGAAGACTGACGCCATCGTAATCGACCACCTCGCTCTTCTTGTCGTCCATCTTCGTCGTGCCGTGGATAAGTTTGGCGCTGGTCGGCCCCAGGTTCGAAGCGCTGCTGGCAGTCGCGTCGTACCCGCCGCCGGCCGACGACGGCCGGGGGTGAAAATACTCGGGTTTACTGAAGCCCTGGCCGATGAGCTCCGAGCCGATCACTTTGTCACCGGCGGTGATCAGGCTCCCGTTCGATTGCTTCGGAAAGATAGCCTGGGAGATTCCAGTCATCAGGAGCGGATAGGCAACGCCTAGCACGACGGTCATAAAGATCTTGATTCTAAGTCCTGGTAAAATTTGTTCCCACATAGTATTTCTCCCTTACGCCAAACGCAGTGCGACGAGCAGTTGATCGATGAGCCAGATTCCCGGGAACGGCGCGATGATTCCACCGACGCCGTAAATCAATAGATTCCTGCGCAGCAGGCTCGCGGCGTCGACCGGACGGTATTTCACGCCGCGCAGCGCCAGCGGCACCAGCGCAATGATGATCAGCGCGTTGAAAATCACGGCCGCCAATACGGCGCTTTGTGGCGTATGCAGCCCCATGATGTTCACCTCGCCAAGCACGGGATACATGGTCATAAACATCGCCGGTATGATGGCGAAATACTTGGCCACGTCGTTCGCGATGGAGAACGTCGTCAACGCACCCCGCGTAATCAGCAGTTGCTTGCCGATCGCAACCACCTCAATGAGTTTGGTCGGATTGCTATCGAGATCCACCATGTTGCCGGCTTCTTTCGCCGCGGTGGTCCCGGTGTTCATGGCCAGCCCGACGTCTGCTTGCGCCAGCGCGGGCGCGTCGTTAGTACCGTCGCCGGTCATCGCCACCAGCCGGCCAGCGGCCTGTTCTTTCTTGATGTATTCCAGCTTGTCTTTGGGCGTGGCTTGTGCCAGGAAGTCGTCCACTCCAGCTTCAGCGGCAATCGCGGCCGCAGTAAGCGGGTTATCGCCGGTGATCATGATGCTGCGAATGCCCATCTTGCGAAGCTGTGCAATCCGCTCCTTCATGCCACCTTTGACGATGTCCTTCAAGTGAATCACGCCCAGCAGGTGTTTGCCGTCGGCAACCGCTAGCGGGGTTCCCCCGTTCCGTGAAATGCGGTCGCTCATATCCTTGAAGTCGGCGGGAACGCTGCCGCCGAGCTCGATTACGAACTTGATGATCGCGTCGGTGGAGCCCTTGCGAAGCTGGCGTCCTTCGAAGTCGACGCCACTCATGCGGGTGTAAGCCGAAAACGGAATGAATGTCGCCTCATGTTCCGGGATGTGGCGCCCGCGCAGGCCATACTTCTCCTTGGCCAGAATGACCACTGATCGGCCTTCCGGGGTCTCATCGGCAAGGCTGGATAGTTGCGCGGCATCCGCCAGCTCCTCGTCCTTGACTCCGTTGATCGTGAGAAACTCCACCGCCTGCCGATTTCCCAGAGTGATCGTGCCCGTCTTGTCCAGCAGCAATGAATTGATATCGCCGGCTGCCTCTACCGCCTTACCGCTCATCGCCAGGACGTTGTGCTGCATGACGCGATCCATGCCCGCGATGCCGATGGCGGAAAGCAACCCGCCAATCGTCGTAGGGATCAGGCACACCAGCAAGGACACCAAGACGGCAACGGTCGGAATCGAACCCGAGCCCGCCTGCGCTACACTGAACACCGAATAAGGCTGCAGCGTAATCACCGCGAGCAAGAAAATCAGCGTAAGGCCCGAGATCAGAATGTTCAACGCGATCTCATTCGGCGTCTTCTGGCGTTCAGCCCCCTCAACTAAAGCGATCATTCTGTCCAGGAAAGTTTCGCCGGGGTTTGAAGTGATCTTGATCTTAATTTGATCCGACAGCACGCGAGTGCCACCGGTTACCGCGCTGCGGTCCCCGCCTGACTCGCGAATGACCGGCGCACTCTCTCCCGTAATCACCGATTCGTCTACGGTGGCCACGCCCTCTATCACCTCACCGTCTCCGGGGATGAGGTCGGTGGCATCGCAAACCACGATATCGCCGACTCGCAACATGGAACCCTGCACTTGTTCCATTTTTCCAGCAGCGGTCAAGCGCTTTGCCATAACATCCGTCTTCGTCTTACGCAAGGCGTCCGCCTGGGCTTTGCCGCGAGCTTCCGCCATGGCTTCCGCGAAGTTCGCGAACAGCACCGTGAACCAGAGCCACAGCGAAATCTGGACCTGGAACCCGATGCTGGCGCCCCCGCCTGTAACTAGGTCGCGGACTAGAGATACGGTGGCAATCGCGGCCCCCACTTCGACCACAAACATCACAGGGTTCTTCAACAGCGAAATTGGGTTCAGCTTGGCGAAGGATGCTGCGGTTGCCCGCTTAACAATCTGCGGATCGAATAGCGGGCGCGACCGCACCAGCTTCTTGGGCAGAAGCGACGTGGGATCGTCCGGGGGAATCTGCGAAGTTACTTTTGGTTCGGTGGTCATAGTAGGCATGGCTGTCACCTAGAACACTTTTCCAGTGTTCATCAGGAAGTGTTCGACAATGGGGCCCAGCGAGAGCGCCGGGAAGAAAGTTAGAGCTCCTACAATCACGACGGTCCCCACCAGCAGCCCCACGAACAAAGGGCCGTGGGTTGGAAATGTTCCCGCCGTGGAAGGGATCCTTTTCTTCGAGGCCAGGCTTCCGGCCGCGGCCAGCAAGGGGATCAGGAACAGGAACCGGCCGATCCACATCGCCAGACCAATCGTGAGATCGTACCAGGGAGTATTCACCGTGATTCCCGCAAAAGCGCTGCCGTTGTTGCCAGTGCCGCTGACATAGGCATACAGAATCTCGCTCAAGCCATGAGGACCGCTATTATTCAGGTTGGCGGTCGGGGCTCCTTGCGGATTCCAATAGCCCTTTTCCGGGAAGGAGATCACGGAGCTGAGAGCGGAAAAGACCAGAATGCTGAAGGCCGTAGCGATCACTGCCAGCATTGCCATCTTGACTTCTTTCTTTTCGATTTTCTTGCCGATGTACTCCGGCGTCCGGCCCACCATCAGGCCCGCAATGAAGACTGCCAAAATGCAGTAGAGCAAGATCCCGTACAAACCGGCCCCCACGCCGCCAAAGATTACCTCGCCGGTCATGATGTTGAACATGGGAACCAGGCCTCCCAGTGGCGTGAAGCTGTCGTGCATGCTATTCACGGCACCGCAACTGGCATCCGTTGTCACCGTGGCGAACAGCGCGGAATTGGCGATCCCGAAGCGGGTTTCCTTGCCCTCCATATTGCCGCCGGATTGCCCCGCTGTGGCGGTGTGCTGAATGCCCAGGTTGGTCAGATTGGGATTGCCGGCCTGCTCGAAGTGATAGCAGACGAACACGCCAATCAAGAACATGACTGAGAAAGCCGCAAAAATAGCCCAGCCTTGCCGTGTGTCGCCGACCATCTTGCCAAAAGTGTAGGTCAACGCCCCGGGGATCAAAAAGATCAGGAACATCTGCAGCAGGTTGCTAAACGGTGTGGGATTCTCAAAAGGATGCGCCGAGTTGGCGTTAAAAAATCCTCCGCCGTTTGTTCCAAGTTCCTTGATGGCTTCTTGCGATGCCACCGGCCCCTGCGCGATGACCTGTTTCACACCCTCAACGGTGGTCACCTCGGTGTAAGGATGCAGGTTCTGGACCACGCCCTGAGAAACGAAGAGCAGCGCCGCGATGATCGAAATCGGCAACAGGACGTACACGGTGGCGCGCGTGGCATCCACCCAGAAGTTTCCAATGGTCTTCTTCTCCTGCCGGGCGAAGCCGCGGATCAAGGCGACCGCGATCGCAATGCCGGCTGCGGCCGAAGCAAAGTTCTGCACTGCGAGGCCGGCCATTTGAACGAAATAGCTCATGGTTGACTCGCCGCCGTAGGCCTGCCAGTTCGTGTTCGTAACGAAGCTGGTCGCCGTATTGAACGCCAAGTCCGGATTCACCTTGTCTGCGCCGAAGCCTTGCGGGTTCAACGGGAGAAGCCCCTGGAGCCGCTGAAGCGCATAGAGAATCAAGAAACCAAAGATGCTAAAGCTGAGCAGAGCCGCCGTGTAGTGCGTCCATTTCTGTTCGACGTCTTCCTTGATGCCGGCCACTTTGTACGTCAGCACTTCGAGCCACCGTAGAACCGGGTGCATAAAGGTACGCTGTCCTTCGAACACGCGGGCCATGTATCCGCCCAAGGGCTTAGCACAAACGAGGATCAGCCCCAAAAAGATCGCGATTTGCAAAATGCCAATGCTAGTCATAATTTCCTCTTAGAACTTCTCGGGACGCAGCAGGGCGTAGATCAAGTAAACGAACAGCCCCAACGATGCAATTCCAGCAATGATGTAATCCATGGCATTCTCCTAGAGCTTGTCGCAGGCCTTCGTGAAGACCCAGCAAACAAGGAGAAATCCACAACCGATAGCTACGTACAATAGATCGAGCATCTGAGCTTACTCCGTTTCCTTAAAAAGCACTTCGTAGCCTGCACGCCGGAGTTGCCGGGCCAGGACTTCATCTTTGGTTGGCCACCAACGCTTCCGCCCTCCAACAACCACGATGGAGCCGGGCTTTAGTACCGAGGTCAGCGTTTCGGCGCGATCGCGGCACAGGTAGATTTGCACGCTCGTCTCCACTGGGCTTTCGCTTGCCATCCCCCGAAAGCGATTCTCGTTGAACTCAACGAGAACCGGGGGAGTCTCAAGTGGACGCGGGTATGGCACCACTTGAGGCACTACAAGCCTGATCCGCGCGCTCAGGCTGTTCGCTAGATTGCCTGCTTCCTTCAAAGCCGCAAGCGTAGATTCCACCGACGTGAAGACGACGGCGATGTTTAGCTGCTTATCCGTTTTTTGAGCCGTCGTCCGCTCGGGGTATCCAGTTGCGGGTATCAAGACTTTCTCAATCGCGAGTGACATGTCATTCTCCACTCCCATGCGCTGAGCATATTCGCAAAGGCCTGAAGAAGTCATAGAGAAGCCATGAAAAAGTTATGAAGATAGCCTATGTGCATGACGCCAAACGGAATTCGAGATGTTTTCCTGCTGGGCAAGCTCCCGATTCAACAGAGCGATGGCCTCCGTCTTGGTGGTTACTCGGAAGCTGAACGGCACTCGCTCAGCATTTCAATGTATGGGTCACACCACTTGGCTCACACCACATGGGTAACACCGCGCAGATTTCCAGACCAGGAAATACGGGCGGGATCTCCTAGCTCAGGCAGCGGCGGTGAACAATCGGTTAAGGAAGAATTTCAGGCATCCCGTTGAAACGATAGCCAACCCAAGGTTCCGTCGTGATGTACTGTGGATGCTCCGCGTCCGGCTCGACCTTTTTCCGCAAGCTTTTGATAAACGCCCGAAGGTAATCCACTTGGTCGCCATAATCGGGCCCCCAGACCGCCTGGAGCAATTCCCGATGCGGCACGGCTTCATTAGCGTGCTGCGTGAGATGCCTCAGTAGAAGCAGTTCCTTTGGTGTCAGGTGGAAACTGGATTGTCCGCGGGTCACCGTTCGAGCGGCAAAGTCGATTGCGAGTTCTCCGATGCGTAGGCGGGTCGGGGCAGATTGGGGCACCGGAATGCGGCGCAGCGCCGCGCGTATGCGGGCGAGAAGTTCCGGCGTGCTGAACGGTTTGGTCAAGAAGTCATCCGCACCGGCGTCCAGGGCTTCCACCTTGGCTGCCTCGGTGTTGTGAACCGTAAGCATGATGATGGCGACGTTTGGGTCCGCGCGAATTTCCCTGCAAGCTCCCAAGCCACCCATCCCGGGCATGTTGATATCCAGCAACACCAGGTCCGGACGGAAGTCACGCAGCTTCGTAAGCCCCTCCTCACCCGTTTTTGCATCGTCCACCTCGTATCCGGCGCCCGTCAACGTCGTGCGCATAATGCGCCGGATCTGAGGTTCGTCGTCCACAACCAGAATGCGGCCTGCGCTCAACTCTTCCCTCCCTTGTGATCGGCGGGCAGGGTCAGGCTGAAGGTCGTCTCCCCAGGCCGGCTCGTCACGGTCAGATCGCCATGATGTGCACGGACGATGTTCTGGGCAATGCTCAAGCCCAGACCAGAGCCGGTTACTTTGTTCTGCACGGAAGGACTCCGGTACAAACGTTCGAAAATTCGGCTCTGCTCCTGCACGGGTATCCCTTTACCGTAGTCCGTCACCGATACCGTAACGCCGCTGCTGTTGTGGACCCGGATAGTCACGGGCGTGTCGGGAGGCGAATACTTCAAAGCATTGTCAAGGAGTTGCTTAATCGCTAACTTGACTAATCGGCGATCAATCGTAATGGCCGGCGGTGGTTCGTCGCAGATCAAATTCAAAGGCCGGCCATCAATCATATTGCGCATGGAGGCCACTACTTCACGCACGATCTCCCCGATGTTCGAGGGTTCCGCTTCAACTCGGATATTTGCATTGTCTAGCCGTCCCATCTCCACGGCGTCGTTGATGAGCTCATTGAGATGCTTCGCCTCTTCATCGGCGATCTTGAGCAGTTCGGCCTTGCTGTCGGCGGGCCTGCCCGGGTCGGCTAAAAGGGCGGTGGTCGCCGCCATGATCGATGTCAACGGAGTCTTGAACTCATGTGCCATAGCGTCCAACAGCGTAGTGCGAAGTTTTTCGCTATGCCGCGCGGCCTCGATCTGAGACACCAGGTCCTGCGCCCGCGCCCGTTCCAGTCCAATAGCGACCAGGTTGGCTATTCCCTGGAGAACGGCATCTGGCATCTGCGTTCTCGGGTTTGCAAGCTGGAGCGCAAGACCTGCAATGGGTTCCGAGCCGAGACGTATGGCCGTAATCACCCGATTGTGCTGGCCGTCCGCAAAGGACGTGCCCTGCAATGCTGCATCGCGCAGTTGATCGTCCATGCCGTCGAAGTCAGAGGGTCCGGCGCGATAGAATTCCTCGGCGCGGCGCTCATAAAGCACCACGGCACTCAACTCGAAGATTTCGGCGAGGTTCTTAGCAAGTTGTTTCGGGAACGATTGCGTATGGTCAATCAGCAGGATTGCCCGGCTGAACGTGTATAGCCTCTCCAAGTCCTGTTGCCGTGCTATAGCTTCCAAGGTGCGACGCTTCGCCTCTGCCGAGAGGCGGCTCGCAATCAGCGCCGTCGTAAGGAAACTGAGGAGGGCCACCCAGTTCTGCGGGTCCGCAATGGTGAGCCGCCCGATTGGCGGCAAGAAGAAGAAATTGAAGGCCAGCGTAGCGGCGATGGCCGCAAGCGACGCTTCGAAGAATCCCCAGAGACTTGCAACGATCAACACCACCAGCAGATATGCGAACCCGAGGGTGGTAGCATTGACCGACGCCAGGCGGTAACCAGTCAACGTCACAGCAGTCACGCCGGCGAGCGATAGGAGTAGACGCAATAAGCGCTGACCCAACGTTGCTGATGACCTCCGAATGTCATTGTAGGCGATCACCGATCCACGAGAGTACTTTCGCCCTGCAACAACTTAGCCCGAGCCAGAAAAGTAATACCCGGACCGCTACTGATGCTGATTGCATCAACCCGCGCTAATGGCGGGTAGCTGTATTACTTCCTGAGGGGTGATCTCAGCGATGGCCGGCATCGGAGTCGAGGCCACGCGCTTCGCCATCTTTTTCTTTGGGGATTTCTTAGCCGGCGTGCGTTTCTTTCCTTTTGTTACAGAAGCCTTCCGTTCCACCTTCTTGCTAGTGCTCTTCTTCGCGGCGGCTGCGGATTTCTTCGCCTGTCGGCTTGCTTTCTTAGTCTTTGTTTTCTTTTTTGCCTGCCCCGGGGACGTCTGCAACACGGCCTCTTTGGCTCGAACTACCGCGGCCTTCGCATCTTGCAACACGTCTCGAACGTGGGGTGCGCTTGGCAGAAATCGCTTCGCTAAATCTGCCACAGACGCCTCAATCTTGGCTAACCGCTTGAGAGCCTTAT
The DNA here is from genome assembly GCA_964504905.1 of uncultured Bordetella sp. Lineage (GTDB taxonomy): Bacteria > Acidobacteriota > Terriglobia > Bryobacterales > Bryobacteraceae > Palsa-187. Next base: position 9,527 of record CAZDGT010000351.1, read on the forward strand.
TCGCTTTCATGGCCACTCCTCTCGGTCACTTTGGACGACAACAGGATGTTGCCGATTCAGGACCACGGAAGTATATCACACGACCTTACGGCAGCCATATTCATCATTTCGTAATCATTGCCAGATCAGGTTGACATGGATGCGAGGTAAAATACATGAGTTTATTCTCTACTGGCCAATGCGCGACTCGTTGGTACTTATCGATTAGTCCCCGAGTGCCTTTGGTCTCTTAAGGTTGAAAACAATCTGACGAAAGTGTTCAACATCAAATCGAAGCCTTTTAGTAACCTTGAAAGCGCGACGGGCGGGCGGTTCAAATGAAGTTCCTTTCCGTATTGTTGTTTTGCTGCACTGTGGGGGCACAGTCTTCGCTTGTACTCTTGAGCCACGGCAATCCCGTATTAGACGCCCATAATTGCTATCCCTACGAGGGGCAATGGACAGACCGCATAGATCGCGCGCTTCAGACCGGCCTCCCTGTCGGCATTGAGCAGGATCTGGCGTGGTCGGTCGATGCTGACGGAAACGGACGGGTTGTCGTTTCGCACGCCTCCAAAACCGATGGAAGCGAGCCTACGCTGAAGGCCCACTTTTTCGAGCGAGTCCGGCCCATTGTCGAGCGGGCGCTGCGCGAGAACAATCGATCGCAATGGCCGCTTATCATTGTCCACTTTGACGTCAAGGATAATCGTCCGGAACTCCATCGCGCAGTGTGGGACCTTCTTGGCGAATACCAGAACTGGATCACCACTGCCGAGAAGACGCCGGATCCGGCCGTCCTCGCGCCCTTCGATCCCAAGCCTCTGCTGGTACTGACAGAAGATAATGACGCGCAGGAGCAAGTCTTTTTCAAGCGATTGCCGGTGGGCGCGCGGCTACGCTTGTTCGGTTCGGCCCATACCGGCAAACTGCCAGGATCGACGAGCAGCGAAAAAGCCCATGCCGCGGCCACGCTCCCGCCAGAGTCTCTTCTCACGGAGAACCCAAGCAACTATCGCCGCTGGTGGAACAACTCGTGGTGGGAGGTAGAAGAAGGAGGCCAGCGCGCCGCCGGTGAGTGGACCCCTGCCGACAATCAACGCCTTCGCGCCCTGGTCAATCGCGCGCACCAGCTTGGGTTTTGGATTCGCTTTTATACCTTGGACGGATTTGTTGCGGCCGACAATCGCGGCTGGGACGCAGGATACAATTTCGGATCGCGCGAGGCAGTGTTGGCCCGCTGGAAGGCGGCTGTAGCTGCCGGCGTCGACTTGATTGCCACGGACCAATACGAAGACCTCGCGGGACTACTACGCTAGCGTGACACAGCGGGCCTCAAACGTACAGAATGGCGATACTTAGAACTTGAAGCGCAGCGCGAACTGCATCACGCGCGGGTCGCTTGCCAGAGTCGTGATAGTTCCGGCGGCACCCGATGAGAAATCGCGCGCAGGCAAAGCGAACTGCGTGGTGTTGAATAAGTTGAACACTTCCCAGCGGAATTCAAGCCCCATGTTTTCGCGGATCGGGAAGTCGCGCTGCAGGGAGAAATCGAATACGCGGGTGTTGGGTCCGCGAAGAATATTCCGTCCCGCATTGCCTTTCTGACCCGACGCCTGCAGTTGGAAACCATCCGTAGCACCCGGCGCCAGATTCCTGCATGCTGCCTGGCGGGAGTTATAGAACCAGCAATCCACGTTGTGCGGCTCGACTATGGTCCCTACCACGTTTGGCACCGCGGTTGCGGCCCCAAACGGATCCAACGCGTTGCTCAGGCTGCCTCCGGCTGTAACAGTGAATGGCCGGCCCGCGGCATAGGTCCAGGAACCGCTTGTACGGAAGCCGCCGATCAGCCACATCAGTGGGCCGCTGGTGGCCATCCTCTTCCCCTTCCCGAAGGGCAGTTGGTAGACGAAGCTTGCGACCAGGCGCTGCGGGATGTCGAAATCGCTGACGCTCTTCCACGCAGTGTAGTCGCGTCCATCCTGCGCGTTACCGGAGTTGGTGTTCAGAGGCTCCGCGACATTGTCGATGCTGCGGGACAAGGTGTACGCCATGCGGAACGTCAAGTCGCTCTGAAACCGGCGTTCCACCGTCAGGTCGAGACCGTTGTAGTGGCCATTGCCCGTCGGGTTTCGGTATTCGATGTAGCCGAAATTCGGATACGGCACCACACCATTAATCGGCTGGTTGAAGTCGGACAGCGCCGTCAGGTGCGTGGTTTTCGTACCAACATAGTCGGCCTGCACGAACATGTGCCACGGAAGCGAGCGCTGAATGCCCGCGCTCCACTGTTGCACGCTGGGATTGGGCGAATTCGGATTCACGGCCCGCACTCGCACGCGACGCAGATCTATCTTCGTAGGATCGAGAAAGTCGAGCGGGAACCCGTTCTTGAGGAAGAACACCGGCGCGGTCGCGTTAGAAGGCGCCGCCGGAACGTTGTTGATGAGGAACGGCGCGTTCAGCGAAAGCTGATCCTCGCTGCCATAGCGCTCAAACATCTGGTAAAAGATTCCGTAGCCCGCCCGCAGCACGGTGTTGCTGTCCAATTGGTACGCGAGGCCAACGCGAGGCGCGAAGTTCGTGTAGTTCGGGTTGGTCAAAGAACGATCCGACAGTGAGCCGTCTTTTGCTGTGATCAGCGTGCCTGTCCCAGCGGGATTGAAATTCGACAAATGGTTCTTGCCTTCGACAGCAGGAGCTGAAAAGTCCCAGCGCAGTCCCAAATTGATCGTCAGCTTGCGAGTAGCCTTGAAATCATCCTGCGCAAAGAGCGACGCCATGAAGAGGCGTTGGTCAATGAAGTATACGTTCGACAGCTGCCCTTGCTGTACGTAGCCCAGCAAACCGTCTGCGTAAGACAGACCTGTACCGGACACACAAGTGTTCGAGGCGTTGCGCTGGCAGCTGAAAATATTGGTGAAGCTCAGCGTGCCCCGCGTCGAGGGGACGTCCATGAAGATATTGCGAAGAGGCGCTCGCAAGTCGCCTCCCACCTTCACGCTGTGATGCCCGAAGGTGAGGGCCACGGAATCACTGAACTGGTATTGCAGTGTCTTTTGAAATTTCGGCAGGAAGTCTGGCGAACCGAGAAATGTGCTAAATCCAGAGAAGGTAGTGCGCGGAACACCGCCGTCAATGGCGGGGTTTACCGGAATGCCGGGAACGTAGTCTGAGGTCTTATTCAGTCCGAATGGATCCTGCTGGGCAAAGCTGTTGTCCCGGCCCACGCCGGCGCGGAACTCGTTCACAATTCTCGGACCAAACACATGGTTGTAGCCGAGAGACACACCGAAGCCTTTCAGGGTCTGCAGGCCGCCCGAGGAAGAGGCCGTGCCATCGGCGATACCTCCGAAGTTTCCGGGGATATGGCGCGCACGGTCGGACAGAGTCCATCGCACGAAGACGTTGTCGCGGTCCGTAGCCAGCCAATCGGCGCGCGCGCTGTAACGGTCGGTGTCGTCGGAAATTGTCGCGTTGCGCACGAAGTTGTTATTCTGGCCGCCCTGGGTAGGGTTTGGAAACAGGGCCATCAGCTTTTGCATCACCGGGTCGAGGCGGGGAGCCAAAATCTTATTGCCAGCGAATGGTAGGTTCGTCGTGGGGTCGTAAATAACCGGGTAGGGTGCAATTCCGGCAGCCGCTGCCGCCGCCGGGCTGAAGTCGCCGCTGCGCTCATTCGCCAGAGGTACCGTAGTAATGCGTGAGGCGCCCCGGCGTACCCGCGTTCCTTCATAGTCGAAAAATGCAAACAAATGGTTTTTCTTAATGGGCCCGCCCAGATTACCGCCAAACTGATTCTGAACATTCGCGGGTTTGGCCAAGCCACTGCGATTTGAAAAGAAGTCGTTGGCGTCGAGTACGCGGTTGCGGAGATATTCATACGCCACTCCATGAAACTGATTGGTCCCGCTTTTAGTGGTCACAATCACGGCAGCGCCGGGGCTGCGACCATACTCGGCCGAGTATGGATTGGTCAAAATCTTGAATTCCTGGATAGTATCGACCGATGGCCGGACCACCTGCGTCGATAGCTCCTGCACATTTTCCGAGATCGAATTGTTGTCTGCTCCGTCCAGGATAAAGTTATTCTGCAGGCTTCGTACGCCGTGCACGTTAAAACCGCCGGTGCGGCCCGCGCTGGTAGCGCCACCCTGTTCGGTATAGCGCGAAAGCTGCACGCCCGCCGCAAGGTTCAGCAGGTCGTCCCAGCTTCGCAGCAGCAATGGAAACTGAGAAACATACGTGTTATCCACAACGCTTCCCACGGAGGCATCTTGCTGCGAGAGCTGCGGCGCCACTGCATCCACGGTCACTGCCGCCTGCACGGCGCTGACGTCCAGTTTGAAGTCCGCGCGGCCTTTTTGGGCGGTCTCAAGCGTGACCATTTTTTGGATTGTACCGAACCCCGCTTTTTCTGCGGTCAACTCAAAGCTTCCAACCGGTAAACTCGCGAAGCTAAAGTATCCCGTGGAATCCGTCTCAGTCGACCGCTCGAAGTTGGTGGTCTGGCTGCGGACGGTTACTTTCGCTCCGGCCACTACTGCATCGGATGGGTCAGTGATCAAGCCCGTCAAACTCGCACTGCTGATTTGCGCACCGAGACGGATAGCGGTTAAACAAAAAAGAGAAAACACTAATATTTTGGATTTCATCAGTCCCCCGTAGAACGCAGATTATACGGGGACTATTTGCATACGATTACTGCGGTGTGAATTTTAATTACAGAAGAACGCTTGTCCCTCGTCAGGATATGGGATGGTTACAATTGTTCGACTCTGCCGATCGATGGGTTCTAGACTGATGTCTGAGCTAGCCGTTACGGCGCCAGGGATGCCGTGTACGCCACGATATTCAGCATGTCGTCGGCGGTCAGGTTGGCGACCACGGGTTTCATCAGCTCGGTCCATGTTCCTTTGCGGAAACCTTGCTGCATGTCGAACATTTGGCGGACCAGGTAGCTGGGAGAACGGCCGGCGAGACCGGGCACCGGGCCCAGGCCTCTTAGGTCGGCTCCATGGCAAACACCGCAGGCGGTGGTCTTGCCTCCGCCTTTGGTGACCAGCGCCTCGCCTTTCTTTACCGCGCCAACGGGCACGAAGGCGGTGAAGCCGGAGTGCGGATCGCGCAGGATCTCCGTGGCTTCGCCATTGACCGGCGTTTCTACGATGCGGGCGCCGATTGGCTCCATCTCTTTGCCTTCGATAATGAACAGACCGTTCGCGGGCTTGGTTTTGGGCACCATTTTGGTTTCCACAACCTTGATCCACGGCGTCCACTTCATGGCGCCGAAGTATTCGGCGGCCGCTTTGATCTCAGCATCGGTCATGTTTTTCGCGAACTGGATCATCAGGTTGGTGTTGGCCTTCCGCGGATCGGCGCTCTTGCGGTTGCCGTCTTTGAAATCGTTCATCGTCTTGATGAAGTACTCGGTAGAGAGACCGTTAACGCCAGCATTCTCCGCGCGGCCTTTGCCGTTGGGATAGTGGCACAATCCGCAAGCCCACACATTGGATTGTTTTCCGTGAGCCACTATATCTGGCATCTGGGGATGTTCGTTGGGGAACCAGTCGGCCGGCCCGAAACGGTTGGAGATTTGAGCCCGGGAGTATTGCACCGTAGCGCCGGGAATGGTGCGCGGAGTCTGATCCGTGTTGGCCGGACCAACGGGGATTACCGTAGCCCCCGCTTGCGGCGGGCCCTCGAAGCCGTAGGCCCAGGGCGGCGGATCGGCGGCAAAAATTGTGCCTACGCTACCAGCGAAGGTGAGTGCAAAGATTGCGATGCGAGAAATCTTCATGGGTCTCCTTGGGTGCCGCAATTGATCCAGGATACAACGGCGGAGGAAGGTGTGGGTGGACAGCCAGAACCCGATGCCAAGACGCCAATATGGCGAGAAGTTGGCTGTTACTTCTTCTCAGCCGGGAAACGCGTATCAATCGCCTTGGCGGGATTGGCCTTGATCGCCAGAACCGCGCAGTGGTGATAGGTGTAGTCGCCGTCTTTGTTCAGGCCGTGGGCTGCCATGAATTCCACGATCTGCAGGGTGCACTTGCTGCAATTAATGTTGGGAATTTCGACGTCGGTTTCCATTTCCTTGTCGAACTTCGACACATGCTGGAACAACCCGTCGGCCAGGACCGGTGCCACGGGCGGATACTGAATCGCACCCGAGACCGATCGTGGGCCATTCGGTGAAGGCTCGGTCTTCGCCTCAGGGTCCTTTGGCAACTCGTCGCGAGAGTTGACCGCAAGCGCGACGCGGTAGAATCCCGGGTGATATACAGTCTCCAGAATCTTGATGTGGAGCTTGTCGCCACCCTGCACCGTGTTTACAGCCCCGCTGGGAGTGCCAGCATTGGCCGAAGTGCCGCCGCAAGGAGCGGCCTTTTGTGGATCGCCCTTGGCATCCTCTTGCAGCCAGGAGGCAGGCTCCAGCAGTTTGAAATGCGCTCTCGCTTGCGGCGCGAGCGTCACGATGATCACAGAACTGAACAGCAAGGTTTGGAGAGTTTTCATGTGAGTCTAAGCCTTCGCCTATTTTACGCGATTAAATGAGTTCGGGGGATACGGTAGCCGTAGCCAACCGTTCCCCCGTTGATGGGCCGAAAACGCCCGCTTCTCACAGCCGAGAAAACTATGCCTTTGCCTGCACGTTGCCAACGATCTGAGGGATCAGTTCGCCGGAGACGTCGGTCAGGCGCATGTTGCGTCCGTTGAAGTAGAACGTCATGCGCTTGTGGTCCATGCCTAGCAAGTGCAGCAAGGTTGCGTGCACATCATGATTGGTCAGCTTCTGCTCTTCAGCCTTGTAGCCGACTTCATCGCTGGAACCAATCTTCTGGCCGCCCTGGATGCCGGCGCCCGCCATGAAAATGGTCATTGCTCCGGGATTATGATCGCGACCCAGGCCGCGCTGCGAAATCGGCATGCGTCCGAACTCGCTATGCCACATCACGACGGTCTCGTCGAGCAAGCCGCGGCGTTTCAGATCGGTGATCAGCCCAGTGATCGGCTTGTCGACTTCCTTTGCGTGCTTGGTGTGATTCGCCACGATATCGGCGTGCGCATCCCACGTGTCTTCGATGCTGACATACGCGCCGCTCATCAACTGAACGAAGCGTACACCGCGTTCAATCAGACGGCGAGCCAACAGGCACTGGCGGCCGTAAGACGCACAGGCCGGATCATTGAGACCGTACAACTGCTTGGTTTCGTCGCTCTCAGAGGAGATATCCACCGCTTCCGGCGCGCAGGATTGCATGCGATACGCTAACTCGTAGGAAGAGATTCTGGCGGATAGTTCCGACATTCCCGGAAACTGTTCGTCGAAGCCCTGGTTGAGAAGGTTCATCTGATCCAGACGAGCCCTCTGCTGTTCCGGCGTCATATACTTGCCGGGAGCCGAGAGGTCCAGAATCGGATCGCCCTTGGAGCGGAATACCGTGCCCTGATAAGCAGCCGGGAGGAAGCCGTTCTGCCAGTTTGGCGGGCCGGCATAGGGTCCGCCCTTTTGGTCGAGGACAACCACGAAACCTGGCAAGTTCTGATTTTCGCTGCCGAGGCCGTAGGTGATCCAGGAGCCTACGCTGGGGAAGCCCATCTGAATGGAGCCGGTGTTCCACTCATAGTGGGAAATCACGTGATCGTTCGACAAACCCTGGCAGGAGTGCATGAAAGCCAAGTCGTCGACGATAGTCGCGATATTCGGAAAGAGTTCGGAAACCCAAGCTCCCGATTGCCCGTACTGTTTGAAGGTGAATGGGCTCTTCATCAAGGGGCCGGGATAGCCTTGCCGTACTTTGATATCGCCATGCCCATCCATGGGCATGCGATTGTATTTTTCCAGAGCCGGTTTGTAATCGAAGGTGTCCATGTGGCTGACGCCGCCGCTCATGAACAGCGAGATAACAGACTTCGCCCTGGGCTTAAAGTGCGGAGCCTTGGCTGCGAGCGGAGAATCGATCTTACCCCCCGCATTGCCAACGCATTCGGCACCGAGTAGCTTGTCCTGGCTTAACAGGTCCAGAAGGGCCAGCCCGCCGATTCCCATCCCGGCTTCCATCCAGAACTTGCGCCGCGAAATATATTGATCTTTTCGGCTTCGTTCGCTCAAAGGATTCGTCATGATATTGGCCTCCTGTATCTATTTGATGTAGAAAAACTCGTTCAGGTTAAGCGTGACGTGGGCAAGATCGGTCAGCGCCGAACGTGCCGCGGCTTCCGCGCTACCCTTGGCAGCGGCGGCCTCGGTCTGCTTCTTGAGGAACGCCAGATTTGTGCGCATATCGACCGCCGAAGGTTCACGGCTGAGTGCGATACGGTACATCTCGGTGATCTGTTTTTCGGGATTCGCACCAGCTATTTTCCAGATGCGGTCGGCGAAGTAATTCGCCTGCAAGAGCGTGAACTCATTGTTCAGCAGTGTCAACGCCTGTGTTGGAACCGTGCTGGTGGCACGGCGCTCGCAAGTCACGTTCAAATCGGGTTCGTCGAAGACCTCGAACATCGGGTATTTCAGTCCACGCTTGACGTAAGCGTAAACGCTACGACGCCAGGTGGAGGGCTCTTCCTTCGTGAGCTCCCAAACGCCGCGCGGCTGATCGGCGCGCAGTGACGCGGGGATTGCAGGGAAGAACGGCGGGCCGCCGGCTTCCATATTCAACTGGCCGCTGGCTGACAAAGTCAGGTCGCGGATGAGTTCGCCTTCCACGCGATGTGGCGGGAATCTCCACAGGTAGACATCCGTCGGATCGTTCTTCAGATTGGCCTCGCGTGAAAACGCCGAAGCCATCTTGTAGGTCTCGGAATTCATGATCAGGCGGTGCATCGCCTTTATGCTCCAGCCCTTCTGGACGAACTCGGTCGCCAGCCAATCGAGTAGCTCAGGATTCGATGGCAGCACGCCCATCTTTCCGAAGTTGCCGGGTGTCGCGACGATGCCGGTCCCGAAGTGCCAGGCCCAGATGCGATTGACCATGACGCGCGCCGTAAGAGGGTTGTCGGCGGAGGCAATGGCTTCCGCGAGAGCACGCCGGCGTCCGCTGGTGACATAATCGCTGCGGTTCGGCACGTGCGTGGCCGGTGGCGGATTCTTTGGATCCGTCAGCACTGTCAAAAAGCCAGGCTGAACCGGGAACGTCGATGCATTCGCTTTGATGTCATCGCTTGCTGCGGCGAAATAGAGTGGCGGAACTTCAAACTTCGTTCCGGCCGCAGGGATGAAGCAGCACTTGATGCCGTAGTCCGGCCGTCCGGTGCCAGGGATGTGCGAATCTCCGAGTCCATCGGGAGTCAGGCGGTAGTCGCCGTCGCGGACGCCATCCGCCATGGGCAGCGGCGCAGGCAAGCGGTCTTCGATGGCAGCGATCTTCGCCTGGATCTCAGCGCGTTTCTTGTCGTCTTCAGGGCTCAGCTTGAGAGCTCTGCGGTTATAGCCTTCGCTTCCGGCGCCAAACACTTGATTCGCTTTGGCGGCGGCCTTCGCTTTGGCGGATGCGTTCGCATCGGCCACAATGTTGTCGGGATCGACATCGTCCCCGGCGTTGATGATGACTTGCGCCACCAGCAACTTCTGGCCGGGTGTCCGCTTGTCTTCAGGAGTCTTGATGGCTTCCTGAATATCAGCCGGGAACTTCTTCAGCGCGTCTTCCACTTGCTGCTGGCGGCGCTTTTCCTGGTAGGGCTTCTCGATCCGCGCGATTTCCTGACGCAGGGGAGTCATTTCCTTCTCAAGCGCCTTCAACGCGGCGTTGTATTCGTCCACCTTGGCTTTCGGCGCGAGCGGTTGATCGTAATCTACATAGCTCCAGAATGCCGAGACGGTCTTAAAGTAATCGAGCCGCGTAATGGGATCGAACTTGTGGTCATGGCAGCGCGCGCAATTCACTGAAAGGCCCTGGAAGCCCTGGAAGGTAGTACGCACCATGTCGTCCATGTAGTCGTAGCGGTAAGACGGATAGTTTGCCTCACGGAACCGGACGCGGGGGCCGACGCGGTAGTAAGTGGTCGCCACCAGGCTGTCATTGGTAGGGTTGTCCAGTTCGTCGCCTGCCAGTTGCTCCACGATGAATTGGTTGTAGGGCTTGTCTTCATTGAAAGCCTTGATCACGTAGTCGCGATAGCGCCAGGCGTTCTCAACGGTGATGTCAAACTCGAACCCGGAACTATCCGCATAGCGAACGACGTCGAGCCAGTTGCGGCCCCAGCGTTCGCCATAATTCGGCGAGGCAAGCAGCTTGTCCACCAGCTTTTCGTAGGCGTTGGGTGCAGAGTCTTTCACGAATGCATCCACCGCTTCGGCCGGAGGCAAGAGACCGATCAAATCCAGATAGGCGCGGCGGATCAAGGTCCGGCGATCAGCCTGCGGAGCAGGTTCTAAGCCTTTCTTTTCCTGCATGCTGGCCACGAAACCGTCGATCGGATTATGGCTCCATCGAGCGTCACGAACAGTGGGCGGCGTATTGCGGACGGGCTTCTTAAAGGCCCACCATTCGCGGTCCTGGGCGGTAATCTCGCGTGGAATGTAGCCACCGGGGTAGGCCGCGGAGGCTGCGGGCGCCGGGTTGGTGGCGGCGGCCGATGTCGGCGCAGGAGCAGCTGAGGCCGGCCATTTCGCACCCTGGTTGATCCAGTTTTTCACCAGCTCAATTTCCTGGGCGTTCAACGCAGGAACCGGAGGCATGGGCATCAGTGGTGCCTGTAGCCCCGCAATGCGCTTGTAGAGGAGGCTAGCCTCGGCGTCGCCCGGAACTACGGCCGGACCCTTCTCGCCGCCCTTTAGCATCGCGTCACGGCTGCTCAAGTCCAACTTCGACATCTGCAGCGTGGCGCCGTGGCACTGGGCGCATCGTTTGAGGGCGGCCAGGGCGTCCACTTCGGAAACTTGGGTCTGCGCTTGCAAACGGGGGATCAACAGGAGAACCGCACCCGCGCAAGCGATCGAGGCCAATGCGAAGGACCGGGCTACCATGCGGCGGCTCCGGTCCGGTGTGCACCTGGCTTGTTGCATATTTCTAACCCTCCCTCGGGCATTTCCGGCGCTGCATCGGGCCGGCTACTACAATTTCGGCGCTTTACGCCTAGAATGATAGTAGGCGTGCCGACTTCAGCAAGTCCTTTGAGAGTATACAGCAAAGCTCACATGATCGATAGCGTTTTCTAAGCAAACTCTAAGGGGCGATCAATGCGGTATATCTTCCTCAAAAGCGGTGACTTACGGAAACGGAGAGTTTGTCCGCCTCAAGGTGCCGAGGGCGGCAACCAACTGGTTGAAACGGTAATGGGCGAGGACGATTCGCGGGGCACGTTTACCAGAAAACGCTTGCCATTGTCGGCGGCCTGATAGCGCTCCCGGCGCTCCGTTTTTTCGAACCGAACGGGAAATAGCGGCTTGACGACACCTGGCTCGAAGACGGCTGAGTCGGTTTTGACGGGCATCGCATAGAGGTTATCCGCGCTGCTGAAGTACAGTTCTTTCCCATCCTGCCGCCAATAGGGCTCCATGCCGCCCACGGTTGAAACCTGCCATTTGCCCTCCGAGGGAGGGAAACTCTGAACGTACA
>CAZDGT010000352.1:0-2496 GCA_964504905.1 uncultured Bordetella sp.
GTCCTGCCAAAGGATCGAGACCCAGTACGGCGAAGCCGGCCGCGAAGGAACGTGCGGTTGCTTTGCGCAACTCGCTCGGCCCGGCACTACGCGATCGTTTGTTAGCGCCGGTACCAATCGCACTTTCCCTGAGTGGCGGCATCGACTCGTCGGTACTCGCCGCTGAAAGCGTGCGTCAAGGAGCCTCGCTTGAAACTTTTGCGGTGCGTTTCACGGAAGAATCGCAAGATGTCCGGTTTGCCGCACTAGTAGCGCGGCATTTGGGTTTGCGGCACCATGTTTTGGACGCGTCCACACAGGGCTTACACCAGGATTTTAGCGAATGGGTGCAACACTACGACGAACCGTTTGCAGATAGCTCTGCCGTGGGTGCGTTAGCTCTGGCCCGCGCGCTCGGCGGCCACTACAAGGTGATTCTTACAGGCGACGGGGGGGACGAGGCTTTCGCGGGTTACCGTCACTATGAGTACATTGGCATCAAGCAGGTTTTGAAACGTGTAGCGGCCGCGGCGAGGATGTATGATATCGGCACAGACAGGGACTTATATGTCCAGTCGAAAATCACATTTCGCAAGAAAGACCGTCGGCGATTGCTACCAGCAGGTTTGCATGCCGACGGCTTCGCTGGACTAGCCGGAACGCGGGCATACGCTCCGGGCGGCAGCCCGTTACGGCGTGCGATGTGGATCGATCGCTATTTGCAGCTCGCGAATGGACTCACTTACAAAATGGATATTGCCTTGGGAGCGTTTGGGTTAGAGGGAAGATCTCCATTCTTGGACCACAGGCTCCTCGGCTGGGCCGATCAATTGCCCGACGCCGATTTAGTCCAGGGGCGGCAAAAGAAGGTGCTACTTCGCGCGGCGTATCGGGATCTTCTGCCACAAAGCGTATTGGAGCGATCTAAGCAGGGATTCGGAGCCCCCATTCGGGAATGGCTTGCTGGGCCGCTCCGGGAAGCCGCCAGAGAATTACTGCCGTGCCCACTTCTCGCCGCGGGCCGGTCGAAACGGCTCAATGCCCAGCAGCATTGGACCCTGCTGATGTTCTCGGCATGGGCTCGGCGATGGGGAGCATCGTGGTAGCTCGTTGGGGTTCGTCGCCGCACATCACGGTGTTGCTGGCGGTCTACGATACGCCGCCCGCCTTACTGAAGCCGGCAGTTGAATCGATTTGCCGGCAATCCTGGGAAGACTTTGAGCTTTTGATTTTGGACGACGGCTCCCGTAGCGACGCGACACTCGATTGTTTGCGCGAACTGGCAAAAAATGATTCCCGCATTCGCCTATTGCGGGAACCGCACCGCGGTTTGACCGCCACGCTCAACCGTGGTGTCGCACTCGCCAGGGGGAAATGGATCGCGCGACAGGATGCCGACGATTGGAGCGAACCCTGCCGTCTTTCCAGGCAAGCTGCCTGGCTTGCATCGAATCCGGCGGCGATTCTTTGCGGCAGCAATGCGTTTCTGCACCGCGAAGATGCTTCGCTATTATGGCCGACCCGGCTACCGCTGACGGGAGAGGAAATTGCGCGGACGTTTTGGAGCGGTAATCCGTTCGTACATGGTTCGGTTATGTTCGCCAGTGAGGCGGCGCGCGGAATAGGAGGCTATCGCGAAGAGTTTCCTTGTTCACAGGATTACGATTTTTTCTGGCGTATGAGCGAGCGCGGGGTTGCCGTGAATCTAGCCGAGCCCTTATATCACTATCGCTATACGTCGGGCTCAGTGAGCGCTCGCCGCGCGTTCGATCAAGCCCGTTCTCATCGCGCGGCACAAATTCTTTCTACCGCACGCCGGGGGGGAGGTTCGCAAACCGTGGCACAAGCTTTACAAGAGGCCGACACTCAGCTGGGTCGCCGCGTGTGGTTCCGCTGCGCGCTCAAACAAGCCGATCATCGCTTGCTGGCGGGCGACCATGGAGGCGCACTCATGGCCTACAGCGGACTGTGTTTGCGCCGGCCATGGGATCCGCTTGGCTGGGGAAAGCTCGTGCGCTCCATCCTATTCGCATCCGTGCCTGCCGTCCGTCAGGCCAGCTTTGGCTAGCAGTGGCATGGCCGTTTCGAATCCGCACGGCGAGTCGGCTTGGACGGCGCAGAGAGTGCTGTTTGTTATTCCCGGCGGCAGAGAAGGGCATTCTATGCTGTTCGCGCGACGACAAGCAGAGACGGTCGGCAGTTTGAACGAAACATGCCTCACTTCGGTAGAAATATTCTATTTGCGTTCCAGAACGTCGATTGCTACGCTCTTGCGGGAATGGCTCCGGTTCCGTAGGGTGGTTCACCGCTTCTCGCCCCATTTGATTCATGCCCATTTCGGAACTATGACGGCAATGTTCGTGGTTTTGGGTGCGGGCAGGCTACCTATGATCATTACTTATCGGGGCGGCGACTTAAATCCGCCGCCGAGCCGTGCTCGTCGGCGAAGTCGTTTAAGGGCGCTGGCTGGGCGGTGGTTATCGCAGCTCGCAGCCCTCCGTGCCGATGAAATCATTT